>DFCG01000135.1:0-24444 GCA_002367455.1 Acinetobacter sp. UBA3060
AGTTTTGATCCAGCCGGAAAATAATTTTTCTCGATTAGATCAAAAATCCCCATCAGCATTTTGGCGGTATAGACTTGCTCCAGTGGAATTGAAAATTCAGCTTCAAAATCCCGGATAAACTGCATCAAGGCTGCACTGGTTTTGGCATAGCCACCACAGCAATAATCATCGAGAATGTTCCAGTTGGTTTTTTTCGTCAGCTGGGCGACTTCATCTTTTAAAAATGAACCTTTCAGTGCAGAAAATCCTAAAACCTGTTGATGCCCATGACTGGCTTCGATCAATCCGCTGATGGTGCCACCAGTCCCTACTGCACAACAAATGACATCAAATTGCGCATCATTTTCTTTTAAAATTTCCTGACAACCTTGAATCGCCAAAGCATTGGTTCCACCTTCAGGAATAATATAATGATTAGGAAATTGTCGAGCGAGTTCGGCCAAATACTCAGGCTGTTGCTTGCGCCGATATTCATCACGACTGACGAAATGCAACTGCATCCCGAATTCTTGGGCGGTGGCTAATGTTGGATTCAATGGTCGATCAGCCAGTTCTTCACCCCGAATCACTCCAACACTCTGAAAACCAAACTGCTGTGCGGCAAATGCAGTTGCCGCAATATGATTGGAATAAGCACCTCCAAAACTCAGAATATGCTGATAACCCTGTCTTTTGGCTTCAAGAAAATTATATTTCAGTTTAAAAAACTTGTTGCCCGAGATTTGTGGATGCACCAGATCCAGACGACGTATTATTAAAGTAATATCGTGAAAATTAATCTGTTGATCTGGAATATTTTGGGCAATGGTTTCAAACATAAAAGTTCGCAAAGTTCATGATAGAGGCATTATAGCGGAAGTGCTAAAAATCAAAGTTTTTCAATAAGCCATTATTCGCTGAAAGCTATGGAATTGGTTGTAGATTGTCACAAATATTCCGCTGATTATTTAAACAACAATGCTAATCTAAACAGAGGAAACCCTGAGGAGGGTAGAATAATGAAAATATTATCCTGTGCTGTGTGGGTCGGCATGCTGCTCAGTCTGTCGGGCTGTGATGATGCGTTGAATAAACCTAAAACAGAAACCCGTACCATGATTATTGGTGGCGTACCTGTATATGAGCAGGATTATCAACTGCTAGACAAGCATTTGAGTGCTCAGGATCAGTTGAAACCTTAAGTAATTGCTATAGTTGAAATTCATGACAAATCCAGAAATTTTTACAGCAAATTGTCAGGTTTTTGCTTAAAATAGCCCTTCAATTTTTAAGTCAGGTTATCTCGTGGAATCATTCTGGATTTTAGGTTCGATTGCTTTTACCCTGATGTTAGGCGCAATGAGTCCCGGGCCAACTTCTATTTATGTGGCAAAAAATTCAATTGCCATTTCACGTAAACATGGTTTATTTACTGCATTGGGTACTGGTCTCGGTGCAGCGATTTTTGGTCTGCTGGCGGTTCTCGGTTTGCAGGNNCTTTGGCTGGCGTTTAAAATCATTAAACATGCCAAAGATCCGATTGAAGCGGATACAACCATTAGCAAGCAGATGTCTTTACGTCGTGCCTTTACCACCGGTTTAATCACGCAGTTGTCTAATCCTAAAATTGCAATTGTACTTGCCAGTATTTTTACCGCGTTATTGCCCAAAGAAATTCCAACATATTTTTATTTTGTTTTGCCTGTCTTATGTTTCTTTATTGATGCTGGCTGGTGTTCACTGGTCGCAGTTGCGCTATCTGCGGAAAAGCCACGTCGTGTTTATTTGAAGTTTAAGGCTTTGTTTGACCGCGCAGCAGGCGCAGTTATGACGGTACTTGGCTTAAAATTAATTTTTGGTATGAAGTAATTACTTCATCTAGATGCTCTGCTTATAAATAAAAAAAGCCCCTAGTCGTAGAGGCTTTTTTTATGTCTATTAAAAAGTATTTTCTTCCGAATTAGCAGAAATACGATGAATCGACAAGTCTGCACCATTGAACTCTTCTTCCTCAGTCAGGCGAATACCCATCAAAACCTTAAGCAGGCCATACACCAAAAAACCACCCGCCAAAGCAATGACAATCGCCAGCACTGTACCTATGAGTTGTGAAATTAAAGACACTCCTCCCATTCCTCCAAGCCATTGCTGACCGAAGATACCCACAGCTAATCCGCCAAAAGCACCACAAACGCCATGCAAAGGCCAAACCCCCAATACATCATCCACTTTGAGTTTATTTTGGGTATAGGTAAAGAGTTTCACAAAAATAATGCCGGCGCTGATCCCGATAAAAAAAGCACCCAAGGGATGAACGACGTCTGATCCTGCACAAATCGCCACCAGACCTGCTAAGGGACCATTATGCAGGAAGCCCGGGTCATCTTTCCCCGCAACTTTGGCTGCTATTGTTCCACCGACCATGGCCATCAAAGAGTTAATAGCGACCAGTCCAGAAATGGCATCCAGCCGCTGCGCGCTCATGACATTGAAGCCGAACCATCCCACAATCAGAATCCATGAACCCAAAGCCAAAAAAGGAATTGATGAAGGAGGATGCGCGGTGATCCGGCCATCATTTTTGTAACGGCCATGACGCGCACCAAGTAGGATTATTGCGGTAAGTGCCATCCAGCCGCCCATTGCATGAACGACAACTGAGCCGGCAAAATCATGAAAACTTGCACCAAATGCATGGGTCAGCCAATCCTGAAAACCAAGGTTGTCATTCCAGATCATACCCTCAAAAAACGGATAGATCAGCGCAACCAGAAATAATGTCGCTAAAGCCTGTGAACGCATTTTGGCACGCTCTGCAATCCCTCCAGAGATAATCGCTGGAATTGCTGCAGCAAAAGTCAACAGGAAAAAACAGCGCATCAGATTGTAGCCATGATCGGCAGACAAGGTTGCAGCATCATGGAAAAAGTGCTGACCGTAGGCAATATAGTAGCCCACTAAAAAATAGGCGATGGCGGAGATGGCAAAGTCGGTTAGAATTTTACTTAGGGCATTGACCTGGTTTTTATGTCGAACTGTTCCAAGCTCTAAAAAAGCAAATCCAGCATGCATGGCAAGCACTAGAACTGCACCGAGAAGAAGAAATAATAAGTCTATATTTTGCATGGTGCGTTCCAATTTAGTGCGCGGGATCACAAAAGAAAATCAGTATATAGAGGCAAATTGATTGTAGAAGAGGGCTAAGCAAGGGAAATTTTGATGAAGAATTTCTTGAAATTGATAAGACTCGATATAAAGCACGTTGCTATTTTTTTGCACCAAACTAAGACATGGTAAGAGTTCATAAAATTGAAATTTATATTATATTTTTAGGTATTTATCTTTATCGTAAGAAAAACGGTGCTAAAAAGGCATGCTAAAGGTGCACATAAAAATTGAAAGATTTTTAAGAAAAAATTTAAGAATAAACGAAATCATTGCTTTTAAATTTCAAAGCGTCATTCAAGTTTTAAATTTACCAAGTCCTAGGGAATCTGGCTGAAGGATATTTAAAATAAATGAAACCCTAAAAAATTAGGGTTTCATGCTTAGATAAATTATTGAAATATTCAGTTAATCTTTAAAATGTACCGGAATCCATTGATAGCTTTTATTGTCTTTAGAATAAATATGTCCAATCCCCGGAAATGGCAAATGTGGTGCTGCTACCGTCTGACCATTTTTCGCATATTCAGCAAAATATTTTAAGCGGGTTTCGATCGCCTTTTTCGGATCGACATCAAAGTCAACGCCGGTCTGTGGGCGATCAAACTGCAGCGTATGTGAGTGCACAATATCTCCAATAAACACCATCTGCTGACCTTTAGATTTTAAGCTAAAACCAAAATGCCCCGGTGTATGTCCAGCCGAACTGATAACATCGAAAGCATGGATTTGATGGCCAGTTTTAAAGGTTTTGAGCTGATTCTTGGCCTGATAGGGTGAAATGGCTTTCTTGATTTTATCGACTGTGCCCAAAAAACCTGCCTGCTTGGCTTTTGGTAATTTTTCTACCGTTGTGGGATTTATCCAGAAATCCAGTTCAGCTTGAGACACATAAATGTTGGCATTGGGAAAATTGGCAACACTATTATTACTTATACCGCATACATGGTCTGGATGTAAATGCGTGAGCAGGATGGCATTGACCTGTTCAGGTTTATGCCCTGAAGCCTTTAAATTGGAATACACTGAACCTAGGTGTGGACCATTACAGCTTGAAGTCCCGCTATCGACCAGAACCATTTCCTTGGCTGTATTGACCAGAAAGGCATTCACGGAGGTTTGGATGCCTTTAGCTTGATCGACGTAGTATTTTTTCAAGATCTGGTCGGCTTGAGCTGCTGGAATATCTTTAAATAAGGCTTTGGACAGATAATTGGTGCCATCTAGCAGGGCAGTAATTTGGTAATCCCCGAAGTTATGTTGATAATAACCGGGAACCTGTTTTTGTTGTTGGGTGCTAGAAACGGATTGTGCATGTGTTTGAGAGATACCCGCCATTGAACCTAAAGCAAGCAATGACACGACGAGAGAAGAAGTGAAGTATTTCATAGCTATTCTTATGTAATTAAAGTCAATTCTATGTATTAGCACGGATGCCAGCAAAAAAGAATATGAATATATTTACCATTTTTTAAAATGGAAGTGCTGATTTGTCATCTGTACTAAAAAATCAGTCTGAATCTGTATATTGATTTTTTGAAAGTAAAGAATTTATTTTTAATGAAAATATTATTATAAATAAAATGCTTAGATACATTTCACTTTTTATGAAAAGCTCGCTAACATGGGGTATTACGAACAAGCTTTGGGTGTCGCGATGAGTTTTTGGAAAAGAAAAAACAATGCCAGCTTTGTATTTTTCATTATTACCTTATATTCACTACTTGGTTTTGGACTGGGCTATGTGATTTGGGAATTTGTGTTGCAAGGCTAAGTGACCCAGCAATAAAAAAGCCTCTAGAGATAGAGGCTTTTTTGATGGATTATTTCGAAGAAAATAGATAATTACTTAATGAGAGCATTGTATGAGCGAACCAGAGCACTCAGGAAAACCTCTAGCTTATTTAGATCAAAATATTCTAGACTTATTTAGTGAATATAAAGAAAAGCCATTGCTTAGTAGAGATTCAGATTTTTTTAGATATTTAAAAGAAGAAGTACAAGCTGTTTATTCACCCATTACTTTAGAAGAAATTTACAGATCAGTAATAAAGGGGAAAAGCAGTAAATATTGTGTCGAATTTTTAGATATCTTAAGGGAGTTAAATGCACACTATATCGCCTTAACTACTAATGAGCATGGGACTTTAACAAATACTATTTTTAGATCCTGGGATGATCCACTAGTTCATTTTAATAATTATATTGAAAATAATTTTTTAAACAAAATGATTAATCCATCAACTAAGAATTTATTTGCTTTATATGGTGGTGTAAAGGATTTTAAAACTTTTGAATACAAACAAATTGAAGCTTTTGATAATTTATTACTATTTTTAGAAAAATCTTTAAGTGATCTTAAGAACAGTACATACAAAGATGACTATCTTTTATCAGAAATAGAAAAATTTAAAGTTAAAATCCCGAACCTAATGAATCAGCGAGATAAATATAAATCATATATTCAGAGATCGGTAAGGCATTTAGAAGAGTCTAATAAAGAAAAATCACCTCATAAATCTTTACGAGAATCATTGAATATCAATCATGATAACTTACAAAAAATTAAATTACCAAATGCTTTAAATCAAATATGGAAATTACTTCAAGAAAACAATCCTGAATTGGAAAATAATGAGTTAGATGACTTATTTCAATTGAAAAATTTAATTGGTTCAGAGCAGGAATACTATATTTTTCAAAAAGTAAATCAAATTTATACTATATTAAATCTGATCGGTTATTATCAAGATGAAGGATTACATAAAGAAAAGCGTTTTATTGCATCATTCAGTGACATGTCACATGCATCTTATGGTTGTTTTTGTGAATATCTAATCACTCGTGATGAAGCCTTTGCGCAAAAAACTAATGTTGCATATGAGTATTTAAATATTGCAACTCAAGTTTTTTGGCTCAAATTAAAATGATTTCAAACTAAAAATAGTGTTAAGCGAATACTTTATTTAAACATCTGGTCTGTTCGATGTAATAAAAAAGTTGACTTAATGATGGTATTAATTTAGTTGGAGGCGACATGGATGTCGCCGTTCACTTGTGATACATGGAAGTATCATCAAGTTAACAAAAGATTTTTGTTACTTTTGATCTTTCAAAAGTAAGGCAATAGTTTCTGACCTCTCCCTAACCCTCTCCTATAAGGAGAGGGAACTACACAAAAATTTATTTAGTAATGAATGCTCCTCCCCCTCTGGGAGAAGGTTGGGATGAGGGAAATAACTAATAAAAAAGCCCCTACATCAGTAGAGGCTTTCTTTGCTTAAAATGGAAATCTTAAGACACTTTATCACCCGGTTTAGCACCAGATTCAGGTGAAATCACCCAAACACCTTCGCCATTACCCGCTGCAAGTACCATACCGTTCGAAATACCAAAACGCATCTTACGTGGCGCAAGGTTCGCCACCATCACCACCAGTTTGCCTTTTAAGTCTTCAGGTTGGTAGAAATCACGGATACCACTGAACACATTACGTGGCTCAGCTTCACCAACGTTTAAAGTGAGTTGAAGCAGTTTGTCAGAACCTTCAACCGTAGCCGCTTCCAAAACTTCAGCAACACGCAGGTCAACTTTCATAAAATCATCAATATTAATGATTTCAGCTTCACCGACTTTAGGTTCAGCTTTCTTTTCGACCTTCTTCTCTTTTTTCTTTTCAGCTTTTGCTGGTTCAGCAGCAGGAGCAGCTAAAGAATCTTTAGATGCATCCACCATGGCAGCAATAGCTTTTGGATCTACACGTTGCATTAAGGGTTGGAACAATGCAATTTCATGACCCACTAGAATTGTTTCGCGAGAAGCAAAATCGAAGCTTTCAAGTTGCAAGAAATCTTGAACCTGCTGAGCCAGTGTCGGCAATACAGGCGCTAAATATACTGCCAATTGACGGAACAGGTTGATCCCCACAGAACACACATCATGAACCTGTTGTTCCTGACCTTCCTGTTTCGCAAGCGCCCAAGGCTTTTTCTCGTCGATGTACTGGTTGGCTTTGTCTGCCAGCGCCATGATTTCACGAATTGCAGCCGAGAATTCACGTGCTTCATAAGCCTGAGCAATTGAACTCCCGGCATCAATAAAGCTTTGTACCAATTCAGGTTCAGCACATGTCGCTCTTAATTTATTATCAAATTTGGTGTTGATGAATTTTGCACAACGGCTGGCAATATTCACCACTTTACCGACTAGGTCTGAATTCACTTTTTGTACAAAGTCATCCAGATTCAAGTCAGAATCTTCAACTTTGTCAGAAAGTTTCGACGCGAAGTAATAGCGTAGATATTCAGGATTTAAATGCTCTAAATAGGTTTCAGCTTTAATGAATGTACCGCGAGATTTTGACATCTTTTGGCCATTTACCGTCAAGAAACCATTCACGAATAAGCCAGATGGCGTGCGGTAGTTAGCGCCTTCAAGCATTGCCGGCCAGAACAGGGCATGGAAATATACGATGTCTTTACCAATGAAGTGATACACCTCATTTTCAGAGTCTTTTTTCCAGTAGTCATCAAAATTCAATTCAGGACGTTTGGCTTTGATGTAGTTTTCAAAGCTCGACATATAACCAATCGGTGCATCCACCCAAACATAGAAGTATTTGTTTGGTGCATCTGGAATTTCAAAACCAAAATACGGCGCATCACGTGAGATGTCCCAATCATTCAAGCCATTTTCAAACCATTCGTCCAGTTTGTTGGCAATGGATACCGGCAGGCGACCTTCATCACGAGTCCATTTTTGCAGGTATTCACCAAAATTTGGCAATTTAAAGAAGTAATGATCAGATGATTTTTCAACTGGAGTTGCGCCACTTAAAGTGGAATGCGGATTCAACAACTCTGTCGCATTATAAGTTGCACCGCAGACTTCACATGAGTCGCCGTACTGATCTTCCGCCTTACATTTAGGACAGGTGCCTTTAATGAAACGGTCTGACAGGAACATGCCTTTTTCAGGATCAAAAAGCTGGGTCACCGGACGAACTGCAATATTGCCCGCATCACGGTTTTTCACATAGATTTCTGACGCACGGGCACGGTTGGTATCGCTATGTGTAGAATCATAATGATCGAAATGCACACCGAAACCGTCAAAGTCACGAATGTGTTCTTTTTGCACATTGGCAATTTGCGCTTCAGGTGAAATGCCATTCGCTTCGGCACGTAGCATGATCGCGGTTCCGTGAGCATCATCCGCACAGACATAAGTCACATCATGACCCATCGCACGCATGGCACGTACCCAAATATCTGCTTGGATATAGCCAAGTAAGTGACCCATATGAATCGGGCCATTGGCGTAAGGAAGGGCATTGGTGACTAAAATTTTACGCACGGATTCACTCTCTCATTCGTATTCATTATGCAATGGGCCATAATTTTACATGATGCCGAGGGGATTACAAAGAAATGCTTTGCTGAAACCCTGCGAATAGATGGACTTGGACAGCCCGAATACAAAAGCCTGCATCATCTTTAGCATATAGCTTTTCAATACGGATTTGACTCAGCTCATGCTACATCCTGCAAACAATAGCAACAACTTGTACAGGCTTTGTTGCAGTTTGCTTACTTCGCCCGATTCGCGTAATGCTTTGTGCTAAAAAAATGGCTGATTGTTTATATGATATGCCTAAGGAGGGTACCTCATGACTCAGCAGAACCAAAACAATACGTCGAAGCAAAATCAAGATAAAGAACAACATGCACGCGAATTGAATGATCAGCTTGCAAAAGAGCAAAAGCAAAACGAGCTGGATAAACAGCATAATCAGGAACATAAGAACGGGCAAAGTGCCCAGACCCATGCTGATCAGAAGTCTGATATCCAGCATAACGGTAAAGAGGAAAATGCTGAGCAATCAGCGCAAAAAGACAGTTCTCAAGAGAATCAGTCTGATAAAAAAACTGAAAGCTTTAAGATGGATGACTTAAAAGCCAAAGCGATAGCGATTGGTGAAGAGCTATTGCAAAAAGGTGAAAAGCTTCTGAATGAGCTGAAACATGGCAAATCTGACCACCAGCAAAATGCTGAGCAAGGTTCGGATGATGCGAAAAAAGCCAAAGCGGATCATGCCTCTCAAGATAAGTCATCTAACAAGTCAGATAAACAAAATGCTAAAGATGGTCAGACCGATCAGCAGGCAGGTATGGCAAATTTAAAAGATGAAGCCATGCATAAGTTTGAAGATACCAGACAGAAAATCACAGACTTATTCAGCGAAGCCTCGGTTAAGTTCGCTGAGCTGAAACAGATGGCAACTGATACGATGAATAAAATGAAAGATAATCAATCGAAGGAAGGTGATTCTGATCAGCAGCAAGATGCCAAAGATACAGATTCAGAAAGCAACTCTCAGTCTAAAAAGGATGAATCGAAACAAGATCAGGATAAAAATACCAAGGATCAACAGGACAAATCTGAAAACAATAAAAATCATAAATAGTCTGTGATCGTTAAGCCACTTTAATCATAGAAGGTTAAAGTGGCTTAACACGCTCGAGATAAATAAAAAAAATTTATTACATCAAAATAGTCCATCTCTCTTTTCTTTCATTATTTCTATTCACCAAGATTCCATAAAATATTTCACAAAACCGAGTAAAATGGTTGGAAATTGAAGATATCTGTTTCATCTTCTCCAATACATTGCTTAACCTTCGCCTAAAACCCCGTTAAACTAAGCGATTCAGATGTCGATCTACATTTTTGGAGTAACCTATGTCTTGGCTTTCTTCGCTTAAATCGGTTTTTTCGCCTTCCAAGGAGGTGAACGAAGAAGCTGTGCAAAATGTACTGCAAAACTATATCTTGCCAAATTCCAGCAATGCCTTGAAAGATCGTATTACGCAGGTCAATGTACAGGGTGAGATTCTGCAAATCACTTTGAATACCTATCCAGAAGAAAAAGCGCAGCTGCAACAGATTCATGATGAACTGGCGGAAGCTTTGCAAAAATGTGGTATTCAAGAACTGAATATGCATGTGATTCAGCAGAAAACTGGACATAAGAAAGAAGGGGGTTGCGGGCATAACCATGCTGAAGGTGAAAACTGTTCAAGCGAGCCCAAAGCGGAAGCAAAACCCAATCTTCCCCCTGTGGTTGATGCGTCGGCACAGCCTGCAAAAACAGAAGAAGCTGATCCAAATAATCCACCTATTCAAAAAGCTGCGCCGCAACAGCGTGATGTTCCAAAACACCCAAGGATTCAAAATGTGATTCTGGTGTCATCTGGTAAAGGTGGCGTAGGTAAATCGACCACGACTGTAAATCTGGCTTTGGCTCTACAGAAATTAGGCCTGCGCGTAGGCGTACTAGATGCCGATATTTACGGCCCAAGTATTCCGACTATGCTCGGCAATGCCGGCAAAACGCCAATGATCGAAGCAGAGCAGTTTGTCCCTATCGAAGCCTATGGGATGGCGGTATTATCAATTGGCCATTTAACTGGAGATCACAATACTCCAGTCGCCTGGCGTGGTCCAAAAGCCACGGGTGCATTAATGCAGTTATTCAATCAGACCCTATGGCCAGACCTTGATGTGCTGATGATTGATATGCCACCTGGCACAGGTGATATCCAGTTAACTCTCGCGCAGCGTATTCCGGTAACGGGCGCAGTAATTGTGACAACGCCACAAAACGTGGCCTTGCTGGATGCGACCAAAGGCATTGAATTGTTTAACCGCGTGCAGATTCCGATCATGGGCGTGATTGAAAACATGTCGACCCATATCTGCTCAAATTGTGGTTTTGAGGAACAGATTTTTGGTACAGGCGGTGGCGATAAACTGTCTGAGCAATATCAAGTCCCATTATTGGGTCGTTTACCTTTGGATGCTAAAATTCGTGAAAATGCCGATGCTGGAACGCCGTCAGTGATCGCGGGAGATGCTGCTGCAGAAAGCTATATGCTGATTGCAGAGAAAATTGCAGCGCGGTTACCTAAAGCAGAGAAAGACCATAGTCGAATTTTTTAATTCTACAGACAATTCAGATATTTAAGCCTTAGCTAAAAGCTAGGGCTTCTTATTTCTTATTTTTAAAATTAGCTCGATTTAAATGATCGAAATTGACTGAAATGACTATCGGGTGTTTATCCTGAAAGATTATATAAACATTTGAATTAATTAAAATAAATAAATTTAAATTTTAGATCATATGTTCTCTTACAATTATTTTTTTGCAGCACTGACCGAATTCTTCTATGCTACTCGGATTAGAGCGAGGTCAAACTATGATTTCATGGTTTTTTATTGGTTTAGTGGCAACCATTCTTTTAACACCAGGCCCAACCAATACCTTATTGGCATCTTCAGGCATTCAGGTCGGATTTAAAAAAACATTTCGTTTAATTCCTGCGGAAGCCTTTGGTTATCTGATTGCCATTAGCTTATGGGGCATTCTGATCGGAAAAATTTCCGTTCATCTTCCGCTTTTACCGACCATTCTCAAACTTTTTAGTGCTGGCTATATTCTATTTCTCGCTGTGAAATTATGGCGGACTGCAGAAATAAGCGAAAATCT
Organism: Acinetobacter sp. UBA3060; assembly: GCA_002367455.1. Taxonomy (GTDB): domain Bacteria; phylum Pseudomonadota; class Gammaproteobacteria; order Pseudomonadales; family Moraxellaceae; genus Acinetobacter. Next base: position 11,693 of record DFCG01000135.1, read on the forward strand.
TGAAAATGTCTCGATTCGCGCACGAGAATTATTTTTGGCAACCTTGCTTAATCCTAAAGCACTTTTATTTGCCTCAGCGATCTTTCCTGTCATTGTCTGGAAAAGCGGCCAACATTATGTGACTCATATGCTGGTTTTCTTGCTTCTGTTGATCCCGATTGCATTCTTCTGGACTTTTCTGGGTTCAATCCTGGCCAGAAAAAACAGTCGCTGGCTCAATCAGAAAAACCTGCAGAAAACGGCTTCGCTGGTATTAATGAGCTTTTCCATTCCTTTAAGCTATTCTGCACTTTTAAGTTTATAAGCTGATCTCAATCAGCAATTTTTTGGCAACTTTAGCTCTAAGCCTTTCACTTATTTTCATTAGTGTCAATTTCAGTTAAAGTACGTCGCAATAACTTGTTCTTAAGATTTTTGGATTATATCAATGGCAATTAAGTCTGATCGTTGGATTCGCGAAATGAGCGAAAAACACGGCATGATTGAACCGTATGCAGAAAACCAGGTACGTTTGGATGAAAATGGTCAAAAGCTGATTTCGTATGGCGTATCCAGCTATGGTTATGACGTGCGTTGTGCACGTGAATTTAAAGTATTCACCAATGTGCATTCTGCAATTGTTGATCCAAAGAACTTTGATGAGCGCAGCTTTATTGATATTGAGTCGGATGTTTGTATTATTCCGCCGAACTCGTTTGCTTTGGCGCGTACCATCGAATATTTCCGCATTCCACGTAATGTCTTGACCGTGTGCTTGGGTAAGTCGACTTATGCGCGTTGTGGAATCATTGTCAACGTGACGCCGCTTGAGCCAGAGTGGGAAGGACATGTCACTTTAGAGTTTTCAAATACTACCAATCTTCCTGCGCGTATTTATGCAGGTGAAGGTGTAGCGCAAATGCTATTTTTTGAATCTGATGAAGTCTGTGAAACCTCATATAAAGATCGTGGCGGTAAATATCAAGGTCAGACAGGCGTTACTTTGCCGAAGACCTAATTGTTTTAAGATATTGAATGACGGGACTTTATGTCCCGTTTATTTTTTTGAGATTTTCATTCATCGGAAACTACTATTTTTCGCCTAATTGGCTTTGGCATCTGTATTAAAAATCAGCATAATAGATTTCGCATAACCATAAAAAAGATGCAATACATCATAAAAAATCAAAGATTGGCGGCTGGGAAGCTGAAGCATAAAGATGCGGAGCATCGAATAAAAAGGAAAGAGTGAGATGACTCAAATCAAAGATATATTTAAATTTCGCAAAAGTTATTTGGCGATGACAATCGGTTTCAGCNNCAACTTGGGCAGCGTGTATACGACAAAGTTTATAAATCTACATATGATAATGCTTTTCATGTTGAAAGAACGCAGAATTATGCAACTGAGTATCAGCAAGCCTTTGATACCTTAAAAACTGATTTTTATAATGATAACTATAATACGATTAAGAATACTTATGACACACAAGCTAACCGGGACGCATTTAAGCAAGAATTAGTTGATTATTATTATAATACAGACTTTATGAAAGCCTATTATGACCAACGTCGTGATGATTATTATAATGGTGCAGGTAATACCTCACCAGGTATTGATTATGATATCAAGCATGATGGCACAACAGAATATGAATTAACGCCACTGCGACCAAATAAGTCTGATGAATATGCAAATTTAAATACCCTTGAAATGATTCAATTTCTATATGGGCAAAATGCTAATCAGCAGATTCCAAATACTGAATGGAGTACGGCGGTTGATAGGCAGAATATTATTGGAGCAATTGTAGATGCAAGAATTATTGAACTAGTTAAAGCAGAATACAACAAAAAATTGGAAGCTGCTCTAGCCGGAATGATGAAAGATGCAGATAGTGCTGCTATGGCTGAAATCATTGCTAGAGCAGATCAGGCTGCTAAAACTGAAGCTGCTAAAAGCTCTGTGAGCACTTTAAGAACTAAAGCCGATGTATTTATTTATGGTCTGGCATTATCGAAAAGCGATGGTTCTTTAAGCACACGATACAGTAATCAGGGTTTCAGCTGGGGATCAGCAGATAATCCCTGGTTATTTCGAGCAGGAACTGAAAACGTCAAACAGTTTAAGGACGCTGCTAAAGATGTAGGCTATATTGCTTTGGAAGCCCCATTAAGTCCAATTGCAGGGGTCGAAAGTGATAATAATATCAAGCTGGGCTTCTGGAGTGATATTTTTGCACGTGAGCTTAATTCCTCGAATGCTGTAGATCCTATAACAGGTGGACCAATATCAGGACTTGATACGGATTACCGATTAAGAACCCAATTTGTTGCCAATGGTCTGAGTTTTAATGGCTCGCAAGTTCGGTTATTTCAAACCTTAGAATCTGACAATAAGAATTATAGCCAAACATTGGGTATGGCGAGTATTGTTCGTCTGAATACCAATGATCGACCAGAAACTCTAAGCAGTAGCGATAGTAATCTTAACAGTAAAGGTATTCGTCTCAGTACCGCAGCAAAAACAGATGCGCTTGATGGTAATGTCCCGACCCCGGCCTTGAATGGAAGTGATGCTCCTATATTTCATGATTCTGAGGGCTTATATCTCTATAGTCCAAATATTAACTTGGTGCTTGGTAATATGTACCAGCCTTTCGTTGTTGGTTCAGAAGGCAATAATATTATTTTAGAAGTGACACGTATTCCCAATATTCCTGCTATTTATAATCAAATTTATCAAAATTATGGGGGCGNNACAGATTTAAAGGGTTCGACCTGTAATGTCTATAGTTGTGGTACACCGATTAAAAATAATGCGTCAGATACCACCGCACTTTATCAAGGGCGTAATGCGACTCACAGCAGCATCTCAATAGGAACTACAGAGCGTATCTCAGGGACGAATATGCTGCGTGCCAAGGATGGTGTGAATTCAACAGGTATCATATTTAAAAATACTGATGGTGTAAGTAAGAATTTTGGATCTGCTGTCATTGATGGGGTCCTGATTCAGCATCTGAAAATTAGAACAACTGGTCTTTAAGGGAGTATAAGAATGTCCAAATTAGTAACACTCTGTGCATTATTATGTACTTCTATGGCCAGTCTTGCCGGATTGGAAGCCCTTGATCAGCAAGCACTAACCAATACAGTGGGGCAGGGTGGAGCTGATCTTAACTGGACTTTATCTTTAAACCATGTTTATGCGACAGATTTAAGTAAAGATAAAATTTCTCGGCTTGATGGAAGTGGCAACCCGCTAGAAGTATTTTATGTTCTAGATCCCACCGCTTGTGGAGCAACAAAACAATTTTGCCGTCTGGCAATAGCGCCGAATAACCATGTCGATGCCAATGGAAATAAAAAGTGGTTAGTCTTTAAAGGCATTCAAGGCACGATTCAGATTGATAAGTTTTCGATCGATGGAACAACCATCATTAATCATCGTAATGAACCACAAACGGCGATGCAAATTACCTTTTATGATCACCAGCCTTTAAAGATCCGTAATTTAGGCTTTAATACAGTTTCCATTGAAACGGGTACAGGTGCTGGCGCCTTGGAAGCTTATGCCAATACAGGTGTTTATAGTACGTATACAGGGCGTACCTATAATGCCGATGGAACTTATACAACCGCGCCCCAAGATGTTCCTTCATTTGATAAAGGTGCTGAAAAAGGATTTATGGGATTGAACGTTCATGGAAATCTGCATACGTCAGGCAATTTGAAAATATTTGGTTATAACTGTACAGGTGGAGCACAAAGTCGTTGTTAGTAACAACGTCAAGTACAGCATAAGGATATATAAATGAAAAAAACAACAATAAAGTTGAAATTGCTAACAGTATGCATGTGTCTTATACAACAAAGTTATGCACTTGAAACTATTGAAGAGCAAGAATTGAGTGAAGTCACTGGACAAGATGGTATGGTGATTACTCATGAAATTTCTAAAGCCAGTATTGCTCAAGCCAATTGGTATGATCCAAATCCAACTGCCAACACTAAAATGGGTTTAGGTCTACATAATGTTGAGATTATTGGAAAAGATAATAAACCAATCATTAGTCAACTTGAAATAGATGTAGGTGCCACTTCACAAGGGGCAGGACTTCGGCTAGCTGCAAGTGTTTCACCGTTTCAAGCCACTGCAGATTTAAAATTGGTAAAGATCGCCTGTACGACCAATCCATGTAGTCAATCTGCGAATAGTATTCGGACTACGGGTACTCAATCTAATCAAACTTTGGGTGGATTAGGGATTAGTACCTCTACACCGCTTAGTGTGCTATTACAAACCAGTGCAGGTCTATTTAATAAAGATTCAATTACCAGTATCGATTTTCAACTTAAAAATGCCACGATTAGTCATAAATTAGGCGAAAATAGTCTGATTTTGAATGACTTTAACTTTAACTTCGCGGGTCAAGGATATATGTACATTGACCCGGATGAAGGCGTGGTACTCACCACACGAAATGGCAGTCAAGATCATTATGTGGATCTAAAGCGTGCTGAAGATATTACTGATATCGCGGCTGACCGGGTTAATCCGACCAATCCAGGGGTTAATATTGACTTGCGTTATAACACGCCAAATAATGAACGCAAAAATATTATGCGTTTAGGAGCTTCGGGTGCAGTCACTAACGCAAGATTATCCATGAGTGCAGATCAAACCCAGATAGGTACTTTTGATGTTAGTAACAAGGTGAATGGTGTACTAGAACGTCAGGACAAAGCTGCAACAGGTTACAGTGGCCTGGTCGGAGAAGGTGGGTTGAATCTAGGCTTGTCTGCAGATTTTACAGGTACTAATAGTACCGGGCTTCCAGCAACTATGGCACCTACAACACTTGAGATTGGTCATACCGGTAAGGGAAGNNGGTAAAAATGCTTATATCGACTTTGGAAATATATATATAAATACCATTACTGCAAAAAGTCTCGATTTCATAATCAATGAAAATATGCAAAAGACTTTAGGTAGTAGTAGCACTGTACTTAAACAGATACTCAGTACCACCACGAATGGAGAGGATTTTGCCTATATCGCCGTACGTGGAATGGATTTTCAGTCCATTGCTGCTAAAGCACGTTTCATATCAGATAACTCTTTGGCGGAAATTGGTGGCGATGGTGGTTCATGGGGAATCGGTATTCCTATTTATAATTTAAATGCCAATGTTGCCTTGTCTGGAACGACTTATGGAACAAACAATAAGCAAGCAATTGCGTATAACATTATGGCATCTACAGAAGGCTATGGAATTGACAAGAAAACCGGTTTACCAAGCACAACCTCGATTATATTGATTGATGGCAAGAATGGCGATCATGGTGAGGCTGTTAACTATTATGCTGGTTTTAGGAATATCGATGCTTTGATCAAGTCAGAAGGAATTATTAGTTATAAAGATGAAGGTATTTATATTCGCGCTGATAAGCTGCTGATTGGAGCCAAAGCTGAGCTTGCGATTGGTCAATTACCAGGATCTAAATATAATTGTACCAATGCATCGATCGCTAAATGCGGGAGCTATGTGCCTCACGATAATTTTTCTAAACGTGATGATGTCCTGACTAATATTGCTTTTAAACTTGATGGAAATGGTGAGCTCCTGATTATTCCTGGTGTAGACCCAACCAGCAGTTCACCAGATACCAACTTCCTATCATTTGATGCAAACTTTAAGTTTAGACCCCTTACCGTAGAAGAAAATGCAAACAAAGATAATCTAGGTAGCTATTTTAGTATAGCCAATGAAGATATTGATTCAACCGGGGTATTAAAAACTTCGTCAATTAACTTTAACCGGATGGAAGGTCATTTGGGTGTAAAAGCAAAAGTTCGTGTCAGTGCAGATACAGTGACTTTGGATAATCAGGTCAAACTCAATTATGAAAATAATATTGCAACACCATTTAAGACCAATTTTGCCATGGCGACCAATGGCAATATGCAAAACATGGCAAGTATTGCACTGACTGGTGGAACCATTCGTAGCACGATGGGAATCACACCACGCTGAAAATCAGGATGAGAAAAATGAAAAAAATAATATTAAAAAGTCTAGTGGTAGCTATGATGGGCCTAAGTGGTCAGGTATCTGCATTAACCTCATTGGAAGACCAAGAGCTCTCAGAAGTCAATGGGCAGGCTTTATTGTCAATGGAGGTTCAGTCTGGATTTAACCAGATGGATAATCTAGGAGCTACTTATGACCAGAGTAATATCTCATTTTATAAATTAGGCTTGGAAGCCGAGATGGAAATTAATGCCAATATAAAAAAGCTACAGCTCGGGTGTGGCGGTGTTAATGGTGCAACCGGCTGTGATATTGATATTGATCATATAGCCTTAAGTGGTAATCCTACAAATGGTGCGGATCGTGCCGCGACCTCAGCTCTGATTACTAATCCATTTGTACAATTTGCCATAAAAAATCCAAATCAGGCGTCTACACGTGAAGTTTTAGGTTTTCGTTTAAGTGCGGAAAAGATTTCGGGTCTATTGACAATGGGGACAGAAAATAGTGCTACACCAAATGGTATTAACAGTTTCAGTGGTTATATGAAAACAAAATCCTCATCAGGAGTTGCAACAACGGCTCCTCGTGTCATGGATTATGCTGCAACTGGAATGAATATTGAGGGCACGGTAAAAGGCACTATATTAGGTCAACCATTACCTCTGGATTTACATTACACATCTAGCAATTATGCTTTCCAGTTAAATTCTACAACAGCACCTTTTACTATTCCTGCTACAATAGTGTCAGGAACAAGAATGAAAGAAGTTGTACTAAAAGGGACAGGGACAGTAGGTCGTATTGATTTTAAAGGACCATTAAAAGCAGAATTATTGGATGGAGCATTAAAATTAGATAAAGATATTACAGGCTACTTAACCGGGCTACAGACAGACATTACCGTTAAACAAAATCTCGGACTTATTCATGCTTTATATTTAAATAATCCAGCTTCACTCTCCTTGCAATCCCAAAGCATTTTATGGCCTGGTGCAGCAGTCGCGGCAAAACAAGGGTGGTGGCTGGCAATGGAAGATGAAGTGGATTTAGGAAGTATTTCACCTTCATATAGTGTGCCAATTTCAGATGCTGTTTTAAAGCAAACTATTGCAGGAATTAACCATGATTTAACCACTAATGTGCGAGATTGTGGAAGTCTGGTTTTTGGTTGCGTGCTAGGAAGTGCACTTGATGTAAAGGAAATTAAAAATCCTGCGCTACTTGATTTCCCTCTTACTAATTTAACTTTACAAGGCCAGAACTTTAAACCGAACTGCTTTGGTGGACATAAATTCTGCTAAGTTTAGTTGTAAAAAATCCCGCATTACGCGGGATTTTTTATAAGAAAGCTAAATTATTTAGCAATTTTTGCCAATAATTCTTCTTTCGAGATATTTACTGATTCAGCATCACGGCGGCCTTTATATTCAAACGTACCTGCATCCAAGCCTTTTTCGCCAATTACAATACGGTGTGGAATGCCTGTAAGCTCAAGATCAGAAAATTTCACGCCCGGACGTTCATTACGGTCATCGAGTAACACGTCAAAACCTGCAGCTTGTAATTCAGCATAGAGTGCTTCCGCAGCTTCCATAGTTCGTGGAGATTTGTGTGCATTCATCGGCACAATGGCAACTTCAAACGGTGCAATGGCAGTTGGCCAGATAATGCCCTTCTCATCAAAGTTCTGCTCGATTGCAGAAGCCACCACACGCGTCACGCCAATACCATAACAACCCATGGTTACAGTGAATGGTTTGCCATCTTCCCCCAAAACTTTACAACCCAACGCTTCAGAGTATTTTTGACCTAACTGGAAGATATGACCCACTTCGATACCACGTTTGATTTGAAGCGTACCTTTACCATCTGGAGATGGATCGCCTTCAACCACGTTACGTAGGTCATAAACTTCAGTGAACTGCGCATCACGTTCCCAGTTTACACCTGTTGCGTGTTGATCTGCTGCATTTGCACCTGCAACAAAGTCAGACAATACAGATGCTGCAAGATCAACAATAACGCTTACACCTTTTTCGACCAGACCTTGAGGACCGACAAAGCCAGCAGTTAAGCCAAGGGCTTGCAGTTGTTCTTCAGTAGCAAATGTTAAAGGTGCAGCAATTAAAGGATGTTTTTCAGCTTTAATTTCATTCAGTTCGTGATCGCCACGAAGGAATAAAGCAACCACAGGTGCATCTTGACCTTCTTCAGTCGCAACACCTTGAACCAATAAGGCTTTTACTGAACGAGCAGGGTTCGTACCCAAGAATGCTGATACATCTGCAATGGTTTTTTGATTTGGCGTATCTACCAGTTTGAGTTCTTGTGTCGGTGCCGCACGCTCACCGACAAGTACTGCTTCTGCCATTTCAATATTGGCTGCATAGTCAGATTCAGTCGAGAAAGCGATATCATCTTCACCGCTTGAAGCCAGTACGTGGAATTCATGAGAACCTGAACCACCAATTGAGCCGGTATCTGCTTGTACTGGACGGAAATCTAAACCAAGACGGGTGAAGATTTTGCAGTAGGCTGCATACATGTCGTCGTAAGTTTGTTGCAGTGATTCCTGATTGGCATGGAAAGAGTAGGCATCTTTCATGATGAATTCACGTGAACGCATTACGCCAAAACGTGGACGAATTTCGTCACGGAATTTGGTTTGTACCTGGTAGAAGTTTGCAGGCAGTTGCTTGTAGCTTTTTAATTCGTTACGTGCAAGGTCAGTGATCACTTCTTCATGCGTCGGACCCAGAACAAATGGGTTGCCATGGCGGTCGTTGAAGCGTAAAAGTTCAGGACCGTATTGTACATAACGACCCGATTCTTCCCACAAAGACGCAGGTTGAGTCACCGGCATATAGACCTGAAGTGAACCGACTTTGTCCATTTCCTCGCGAACGATCGCTTCAACTTTATTTAATACGCGAACGCCCATCGGCAACCAGGTGTATAGACCTGAAGCCAACTTACGAATCATACCGGCACGAAGCATGAGCTGATGGGAAATAACTTCAGCATCGTTCGGGGTTTCTCTTAACGTTGCAAATAAAAAGCGACTCGCGCGCATGGAAACTGTCCTAAAAAATTAAGCGTTAAAGCAGGGATTATACAATAAAAAATGAGGTGAGCATTTGGGAATGTCACCTCATTGTGTTGCATTAAATTATGCCATGATTTTACGTGCCTGACGCAGTATAAAATTCTTAAAGTCATCCAGGTAAGTAAAGATCACCGGCACCACCACCAAGGTCAGCAGGGTAGAGGTAATCACGCCACCAATCACCGCATGCGCCATCGGTGCACTTTGTTCGCCACCTTCACCTAACCCTAGGGAAAGTGGCACCATGCCCATGACCATGGCACTGGTGGTCATCAGAATAGGACGCAAACGGGTTTTACCAGCGGCAATAATCGCATCATAACGATCTTCGCCGCGATCCATGGCCTTCTTGATGAAGTCGATTAGCAGAATCGCATTCTTGGTTACCAGTCCCATCAGCATGATAATGCCGATAATCGAGAACAGGTTCATGGTCGAATTAAACAGGAACAAGGCCAGAAACACGCCAATGAGCGACAATGGCAGTGAGGCCATAATTGCTGCAGGATGAATAAAACTGTTGAACTGCGAACCGAGAACAATATAGATAAAGACAATCGACAGGGTAATCGCGGTCAGGGCATAGCCTGCGGATTCTGCCATGTCGGCATTGGAGCCTTGAGTGTCGAAACTATAACCCGGTGGCATATCGAAATTTTCTTGCAAGCGGCTGATATCCGTCCCGATGTCGCCTGCAGGACGTCCTGAAGTATTGGCCTCGACCAGAACTTCACGTGCCAGATCACGTCGGTTAATCTGCGAGGCACCGAGCTTTTCTTCAAATTTGGCCACGCTCGAAAGCGGAATCAAAATAGGTTGATTATTGGCATCCGTTTTATTCGAGGTGATATACATATTCTGTAAGTCGCTCGGCAAGCTACGCTGGTCTTCGGTCAGGCGCAGATTCACATCATAGGTTTCACCTTTTTCATCCTGCCAGGTCGTGACATCATCACCGGCAATCAGCGGACGCACCACATTGGCAATCTGATTGACCGATAAACCTAAATCACTGGCCAAGACACGATTGATCTGTACATCGAGGGTCGGCTTGGGTTCTTTTAATGAAGTTTCCAGATCGACAATGCCATTAATCTTCGCCATTTCCGTCATAAAGTGATCAGAAATTTTTTGCAGTTCATCCAGATCCGGGCCTTTGATCGAAATCATGATTGGCTTCTGGCCACCAGAAACGGTTTCATCGGCGGATGCCACCGAGGTAATGCTGATTCCTGCAACCGATTGCAGGCGCTGGCGAAATTCATTATTTAAGTCATTCAGGGTCTTTTTACGTTCGGTACGCGGCGTCACGGTCACCCGTAAACTGACATGGTTTTTACCGCGGTCGGTTGCGCCATTAATCACCCCATAGGTGGCTTTGACATCCGGATGCTGACGAATAATCTGATCAACCTGCTGGAGTTTGGCCTGAGAATATTCAAGCGATGAATCGACCGGTGTTTCAAACTTGATCCGGATTTCACCTTTATCGGGAACCGGTACAAATTCGGTGCCGATCAGTTTGGATAAACCCAGAGCACCAAATAATGAAGCCACAGCAATCATTAAGGTAATCAATCTGAAGCGCAATGCCAGTTTTAATAATTTTTCATAGACATGGCTTAAGTTATCCAGCTTGCTGGAGATCCAGCTAAAGAAACGTTTCACCCGACCTGGTTTTTTATTCGGATCTTTTTTCTTTTCTGCCCAGTGTGCAGAGAGCATCGGGTCTAAGGTAAAGCTGACAAACATCGAGATCAGAACGGCCATACTCACCGTGACCCCGAACTGGTAGAAGAAACGGCCAATAATTCCGCCCATAAAGGCCACAGGCAGAAATACGGCAACAATGGTCAGTGTTGTGGCCAGAACAGCTAAACCAATTTCTTTGGTGCCATCGAGTGCAGCAGTCACGTGATCTTTGCCCATGTCGGCATGCCGGACAATATTTTCACGCACCACAATCGCATCATCGATCAACAGACCAATACTCAAGGACAGCGCCAGCAAAGTCATCATATTGATGCTAAAGCCAAAGGCCCAGATAAAGGTTAAGGTGCCCAAAAGAGCAATCGGCAGGGTTAAGCCGGTAATCACGGTTGAACGGAAAGAACCCAGGAATAGCAGGACAATCAGTACAGCCAGTACCGCACCTTCAATAATAGTGCGGGCTACATCGCGAATGGTGCCGCGGATACTTTTGGAGGAGTCCACCACCACTTGTAAAGTGGTACCTTGCGGAAGCTGCGCCTTGATGCTTTCTAAAGCTGCGTAGCTCTTGTCGACTACTTCAATGACGTTTGCATCTGAACTACGCAAAATATCAATCGCCACTGCAGTTTTGCCATTCAGAAAAGCTGCAGATTCCAGCTCTGCCTGACTGTCTTGAATATTGGCCACTTGTCTGAGGAAAATCGGTACGCCGTTTTTATTGGCAATGACCAGATCGCCGAAGGCGAGGGGATGNNATCCGGATCTGGCGCTGCGCATCACCAAGCAGATTGACCGTTCCGACTCCCGGGACTGTGCGTAGTTGTGGCACGATCCGCTGATCCAGATAGGAACTGAGTGCTTTCACATCCATATTGTCGGATTCAAATACGATCGACATCACCGCATTCGCCGTCGGGTCATAACGTTCGACAATCGGCTCCTGAATTTCATCACGGAATTCAGCAGTCACAGAGGCGATTTTATCCCGCACGTCTTGAGCTGCAGTGGTAGATGTCACATCCAGATTAAATTCGGTGGTGATGATGGACAGGCCTTCACTGGATTGGGAAATCACCTGTTTTAAACCGGAAATGGTATTGATCTGATCTTCAAGTTTTTTGGTAATTTCCGATTCAACCGTTTCCGGAGAAGCACCCGGATAATTGGTATAGATCACCACAAAAGGGAAATCGACATCAGGGAATTCTTCAACGCCCATCCGCTGCCATGAAGCCAGCCCCAGCACCATCAAACAGAACATCATCATGATGGTGAAAACCGGATACTTCACACTAATTCGGGTAAACCACATATCAATGATCCTGTGTGAATGGCTTTAGTTGGCGCGAAGGGTGACAGTTTTTTGCAGATCGGCTTCGCTAAACTTAACCCGGCTGACCTGATCGCCATTTTCCAGTCCTTGAACCACGGCAAGGTTGTCGCTATAACGCTGTTCTAGAACCTGAACATTGACTTTGATAATTTTATTCTGGCGTATTACCCAGACATAAGGTTTATTCTGAATGTCTTGAACAGTATCTAATGGAATCAGCTGGCCAGAAATCTGTTGTGAACTCAGAATGTTGCCTTCGACAAAGGAGCCAATGCTAAGTGAAGGAATGGTTTCATTCGGTGTGGCAAAGAATTCGATCTGGCGACTGGCCTGATCTGCGATCGGGGAAATCCGGCTAATCACGGCAGTAAGTCGATTTGGATTACCTTGAATGTTGTATTCGACTTGACTGCCCAGTCTTAAACCTGATTGCAGATCACTGGGTACGCGTGCCTGAATTTCCAATCGTTTTGGATCGACGATTTCAAACAGGGTTTGTCCAATGGCAACGGTTTGACCCGGTTCGACCTGGCGCTGGATAATCACGCCATTGATCGGGCTGGTCATGGTGCCATCACGA
>DFCG01000175.1:0-32563 GCA_002367455.1 Acinetobacter sp. UBA3060
AGAGGATCAAGAGGATCAAGAATCCTATTAGATGGATATCCAAATCTCTAAAATTTACTTATATCATTTGTAAAAATTTGAATAATATAATTTTTATAATTTAATCATTATATCTTTAAGTGATTTCGTCTATTAGTACTCATATCTAGGTTAGTTTTTATATTTTCCTATACTTTTATCTAAAAATTTCATTTCTGTACTCTCTACAACTAAGTAAAATCTACAGCTACTTTTTGAGGATGAAATACAATATTCATATATTCTTATCTTTTTTAAAGTACCGGATAGTCCAATGCTATTTAACTAATTTCAGATGATCTGTGATTAGGCTTTACATAAAGCTATAAACATACATAAACAAAGTTGAAAGAGGAAATAATCATTCAAATAGTATTAAATGACAACACAGAAATAGATTTAACTTTAATCTTGGCAGTCATTCGATTGCACATAATATCGAGTATTAATATCAAACCGAATCATGATATTTTCTTAATTGATCAAGAATTAGTTATAGAGATAACAATTAATTGGCAGATGAATTATAGCTTGAGGCTTATCCAGCACATCCTTATGCAATTGAATAAGCCTGTATCTGTTTTTGAAACTAAGATCTCTAAAGATCTATATTATAGAAATCATGTACAATCGCACGAGCACCAAATCTTTCTTTTTGATTAATTAACCCTGTATTTAAAAACTTCCCTTCATTTTCATTGGAAGTACCAAAGTCAAATATTTTAGCAGAATTTTTACTATTATTTATTAAAAAATCAATCAGATAGTCTAATACTTTTTCCTCTCTACCCTTATCATTACTGGCCAAATACTGAGTATGCACCACTCTCTCGGTTTCAAAAGTTACTGCTGCTGCAACGATATCCCCATTGAGACAGCACTTATAAGCTCTTATATTATTAGGAAATCTACTTTTCAATAAATCTATTTCAATTTCATTATGTACAGGTTGTTGATTATGATGCTGACGTAATACTTCACGAAGGACCCCCCAGACAATACTAGGCTGATCTACTTCTTCACAAATAATCCCATTTTTTTTGAGCTTCTTAATTGATCTTCTTTTACTTTCTGAATATGAATATTCTTCCTCTAAATCAATACAAACGCTAATATCTCTACGATAAAGATTTGCATGATTTCTAAATAAAGCATATAAGTCTTCTTGTGCTGGATAATTATGATAAATACTCGGGATACATTTATATATGATTTTTTCAATATTTTTTTCTTTTAAAAAAATCTTTAGTTGAGTAAAAATTTCAAGCATATCAGCAGCATGTACTCCTCTATCAATCAGAAATCCACCAAAGGTTAGACCTTGATGACTATAAAAAATATTATCTTTAATATTTCCAGGCAATAAAGCCATAATTTTCTCTTCATTATTTTTGAATATTAAAGAAAAATCTTCAAAACGATCAGAATGATACTCCATGAAATCCCGATTAAACATAAAGTGAGAATTTTTACATTTTAATAAAAATTTATTCCACATAATCTCATCTGAATCTTCGTATTTTTTTATTTGAAAGCTTATATCTTCGCCCATTACAATCTCCTGTATAAGTTAAACATTTTCTACTTCTTATTTTTAAGTTAAATTTAATCAAAATTATTTTTATAAATAAAAATATTATTGAATGATTTCTAATCTTAATTCATTCCTAATATTTGCAATAATCTATGATTTATATGATCAGCATTAAAATTTTTTTTAGCATATAAAAAGCCTTGATACCCCATTTTATTTACTTGTTCAGGATATTCTATGAAATAAATCATTTTCTTTACTAAGGCGTTTACATCCCATTTAGGAATTAGGAAACCTGTAACACCATCTACCACAGTTTCATTACAGCCAGGTACATCAGTAGTAATCACTGGTCTTCCTATAGCCATTGCTTCTTGTGTACTACGAGGTACGCCCTCACGGTAATAGGAGGGTAATACAAAAACTGCACTCTCACGTATTCTTTGATCCACATCTTTAACGAAGCCAGCATATTCTATAATTCCTGTTTTTATCAATTGATCTAATTGTGCCTGCTTTAAACCAGTTGGGTTTTCAGAATCCAATCCACCTATAATTTTAAATGTTATATCAGGATATTTTTCTTTAACTATTCGAGCAGCTTCCAAATACTCAAATATACCCTTTTCAGCAATTAACCTGGCAATAAAGATAAAAGATAAATTTTTCTCGGTATCCCATTTCGTATAGGCATACTCTTGTAAGTTAAGGCCAATTGGTCCTAAGACTTCAATTGCATTATTTTTATGGGGAAGATTATAACGATGTATTAGATCTTTAGGGTCTTCGCGATTGAGAAAAATAATTTTATCTAAATATGGAAATGCAAGCCGATATAAAGAGATTTGTATAAAGCGTATGAATTTAGACTTCAAACTTTGACCATGTTTATGAATGGTAAAAGGCGAACCCAATCCTTCAATCATGCCATAGATATAAGGAACCTTAGTCTTATAAGCAGCCAAAGTTGCATAAATAACTGGCTTAGTTGAATATGAAAAAACAATATCAGGTTGAATTTCACTTATTTTTTTAATCAGTTGATAAGTTGAATGAAGATCAGCAAATGGGTTCAATCCACCACGACTAAGTTTATAGGTAACCAGCGTAACACCTAAACTTTGTATTTTAGCCAACCATTCATTGGTATATTCAGACACGAAAGCATAAACATGATAATTCTGTGCTAAACAGGACAAAATAAAATCTTTACGAAAGCCATAAAGATTAGAGGCTGTTGTCCCAATGATAATAATTTTTTTAGAGATCATTGCTTTATACGCTCTATTAGTTCTAATTGTGACTCATAAAAATTTTTCTCGTCGTTAGAAACAGGGGTTATCCTACGGCTATGTAAGATCTTCATTAAATTTAGAAAATCTAATATTTTTACAATAATTTTTTTTATCTCAAATTTTAGAAGAATCTTATTTTTTTCGCGATCAGCGATTATATTATTATAATATTTTTTGATTACTTCAATCTGGGTATTATAACCACGGATCATTTTCTCTTTTTTTACATTTTCTACTTCTCGATAAAAATACAATGGTTCTTGCATTACCATATAATTAAAATCATTTTTTATAGCTGCTGAGAGCCATAATTCATAATCTTCAGCTAGGCAGTTATTTTCCTGATAAGGATTTCTTTGACACCATGCCTTACGTGCAAGAAGTGAAGGATGTAATAAATTTGTCAACCCTTGCAAAATTTCTTTTGGCTGCATCTGGTGGGTAGAAAAAATTCTTTTCCCCAGAATTTCATTTTTATTTCCAATGGAATACAAGCTGGTAACAACTAAATCAATCTCTGGATTTTTAGTTAGGACTTTAATCTGTTTTTCAAGCCGGTCTACAGCCATTAAATCATCAGCATCCATACGCGCAATAATGTTATATTTTGCTTCACTAATAATCTGATTTAAGCGATAGGGTAATCTTCTATTATAACCGTCAGAAATGATACGGATTCGAGAATCAACAAATGATCGGGCTATTTCTAAAGACCGGTCTGTCGAACCATCATCTACCAGTATGAGTTCCCAGTCTTGAAAAGTTTGGGCAAGGACAGATTTAATCGCATCTTCCAAGAATTTTTCAGCATTAAAAAATGGAATTCCGATAGAAATATACATATTTATTCATCCTTATTATTTGAGAATAATAAAAAAGCCGCCAATAAAAACCAAAAAATAATTGTTCTTGCGCTATAAGTGGTAAACCCATATAACATTGGCCCTAATAATATCATCTTGTTGGAAAGCGATAGTTTCTTAAATATTTGATATAAAAATATTAAAAATAAGGATATTCCTATAATCCCATAATAAAATAAGATACCTAACCAAGTTGAATGAATTTCATTTCCTGTAGGGTTATATAACCAGTGGGCGCCTTGCCCAGCACCAAAAATTAAATATTGAGGATAATCTAAAAAACTGAAAAGACCACGCCCTTCTACCTGACTGTCTCGTTGATCTAACCCTTCTATAAAGCGTAGTGCAATACTATCAAAGACCCCCAAGTTATATAAAAAGTAGCTTAAGCTTCCAAAAAACACTAATGTTCCAATGAATACAAATATTCTTTTATTTAGGTCTCCTTTTTGACTAAATATAAGTCCCAGAGTTAACATTAAAAAACCAACTGAAGCAGATCTTGACATGGTCAATAAAATTAAGAATAAGGCTAAAAAATAGATAGTTATTTTTTTAAAGCCATTTCCTGAAATATACAGATAAATTGCACAGCTACTCAGCACCCAAAATGCCATCTGATTAGGATCATTAAAAAGACCATTATATCGAGGTTCAAAATCATAACGACCTAAGTTGCTTGCCCAGATAATAATTTCAACAATATAGGAAAAAGGAATTAGGAATAATAATTTTTCATAGAAAAAGTTAATCTGAACTTGATTTAAATTCATCATTAATAGAAAAAATAATAAATTAAATATCCAGTAAACAGTCGACATCATATAACTTGAATCGAGAACAATTAAATACCAAGCAAAATTTACACAAATTGCATAAGCAACAAATAATAAAATTATATTTGAATATTCAATATTTATTTTAGAGCTTTTGCTAAATAGCAATAAAATAGCACCCATAATAAAAATATGGCTGAATTGTGGAACTCCACTTGACCAAAAATAAAACTGAGATAAAAAAAATGAAAACAGTATAAGATATATAATTGATTTATCTCTTATATTAGTATCACTTAAAAAAATAATGTTATTTTTTGAATTAGTTTCATTTAAAATAATCATTATCCATTCCTTTCTTATTGTCTTTTACTTGATAGAAAAGTAAAAGAACTGATTAATATTTTATATTATTAATTCAATTATTTTCTTATTTAATATATTTTAAAAATTATTCTTTAACAAAATTAATAACATTTATCAAACTTATTTATATTAAAAATCTTTTTTAATAAGAAACCAGTAAAAAAACCTAAAAAAATCATATGTTAAAATTTCAGATGGATATTCTCTCAAAATGCTTAGCATTTTTTCTAATGATTTCTTTTTGGAAAACAACCCCAACTCAAATGCATTTATCCATAAAGCTCTTTTTTTTGCTTTATTAAATAGAATATGATTTTGGTACTCATTTAAAATCATCATTCTCGAATCATGCATAAGAGACGTCTGTTTATGCATATTATTATCATGCAGCCTGTATTTAGCAAAAACAACAGGAAGATAACATAACTCCCCTTCCCGTGCTAAAAGCAACCACATATACCAGTCTTCAATTTTTACCTTAGCATCATAACCACCAATTTTTTTCACAGCTTTAGATCGGATCAGTTGGGTCGTAGCTGGTAAATCATGTTCTAATAATAAAATTTTTTCAAAATTATAACTTTGTCTTTTTTTAACCCTATTTTTTACAAGATTAGAATCATTATCAATAATTGCTACTCCTCCAAATACTGCGATACACTTTTTATTCTGGTTTAAAAATTCTGATTGTATCTTTATTTTATCTTTTAAGATTATATCATCTGAAGCTAGAGAAGAAAAATATTCTCCTTGTGTCCATTCTAATGCTTCATTCAAGGTTGCACTCAAGCCCTTATTGGGTCGATGTCTAAACTCAAACCGGATGAACCGTTTTTCACAGAGCGGAATCAGTCCTTGTATTTTTTCTACTGAAGAATCTGTAGATCCATCATCAATGACAATTAACTCAATATTCTGGTAAGACTGGTCAATGACACTCCGGATACTGTCACACACGAATCTCTCATGATTATAACTTGGTATAATGATGGAAACTAAAGATTGCTCAATTATCATAATATATATCTCTTTATTTTAATTGTTTAAATATAAATAAACTGATTACTATCCAATACATCCCATAATTTATTAGGTGGGCAATTGAAACACCTTTAAATCCAAAAAACTGGGTACATATATAGGTCAAAGCAATAAGGGATAAGGTAAATATAATTTCTGTAGAAATGTACAGTTTGGTCATTGCTTTGCTTAGCATTAAATAGGCGAGTATCCAGCTTCCTATTTTTAATGCATCCCCCATCATTTGCCAAAAGAACAAGTCCTGCATGGGTGCGAAAGATGGAGTGAATAGTAAATTAATTATCCAATCACGTAGTACGAAAACAATAATTCCTCCTATTACAGTCAGTGGAAAAAGAAATTTATAGCCCAAATAAACTTCTTTCTTAATTTCATCAATCTTATTTAGCTCTGATAATCGGGGTAAGTAATACACTCCCAATGTTGTCGTGACCAGCATAAGGTATACTGTGCTTAGTCGGATCATCGCTTCCCAGTAACCTGCATATGCCAGACTAAACTCCTGAGTTAAATATGCTCTAATCAATATTTGAGACAAGGGTACACAAATCGCACTCACTAATGCCATGAGAATAAATGAGCTAAACTTTTTGGTAATTTCTAGGTCTATTTTTCCTAGGAGAGATGAAAACTTAAACCAGTTCGCTCTATAACATAGAAATAATGTCACTATAAATGCAATAGACTGATAAATGGATAATGCAACTAAAGCTCCATATAAATGTAACTTAATTGCCAGCACACTTGTGATAATAAGAGCAAATAAACTACCTGCAATATTTGCAAGCACTAATTTTAATATTTCTTTTTTTCCATTTAATATCGCTAAAAACAGTGTATTAAAATTAAAAAATATCAAAAAAACTGCAAACCATATAAAAACTGTCTGGTATTTAAGTGAATGGAAAATATAAAGTGAGAGTTGTCCTTGAAAAATTAATATGAGAAACGCGAAAATCAGACTAAACAGAAAAATAATACTACCTGCTGTTTTCCAAATTGCACGTTGTTTACTTTCATCCTCATGATATTCGGCTGTATATTTTACGACTGCGGTATTAATTGCACTCCCTGCAAAAGTAGTCACCATTTGAATGAAATTCTGGAACTGTCCTATCGCTGCATATCCAGTGGGTCCTAGATATACAGCTAAAATTTTATTCAGTACAAACATGGTGATGGTCTTAATCAAAACTGCCACGCCATTGAGTACACTGGTCCTAAGTAAATTCATCTATGCTTGAAAACCATTACATAACTGAACAACCTGCTTTGCCTCATCAATAGATAAAGTCGGTCCAATCGGCAAGCTCAAGACCTCAGCATGAATTTGTTCTGAAATTGGTAAACTGAAATTATTCCACTCCTGATAGGCTTGCTGCTTATGCGGTGGAATCGGATAATGAATCAATGTCTGTACCCCGTGCTCTGCTAAATGTTTTTGTAATTGTTCCCGATGTTGAGTTCGGATCACAAATAAGTGCCAAACATGCTGTGTATCAGTTTCGGCATTTATATTTGTGAATGGAAGCTCAATCGCTGAGTTCTGAATTTCTTTTAAATAAAGATCTGCAATATGACGACGATACTGGTTCTCCTGATCTAAAAATTTCAGTTTCACATTCAAGATTGCCGCCTGAATTTCATCAAGGCGACTATTTACCCCAGGTACCAGATTTTTATATTTTTCGTGTGAGCCATAATTACGTATAGCCTTAAGCATATGCGCTAACTCGGCATCATTGGTGGTAATCGCCCCGGCATCCCCTAACGCACCCAAATTTTTACCCGGATAAAAACTGAAGCCTGAGGCATCTCCCCAACTGCCTGCTTTTTTACCATCTATTTCAGCACCATGGGCTTGTGCTGAATCCTCCAAGACCAGTAAATTATATTTCTTGGCAATGACCATAATTTCTGGCATTGCAGCAAGCTGTCCATATAAGTGAACAGGCAAAATCGCCTTTGTTTTTGTGGTGATAGCTGCTTCAATTTTTTTAGCATCAATATTAAAAGTATGAATATCCGGTTCGACCAACACCGGTTTTAGATTATTCTGTGAAATTGCCAAAATACTCGCAATATAGGTATTTGAAGGTACAATGACCTCATCCCCTTCATTCAGTCTCCCCAATTCCTTCCATGCACGCAGAGTCAGAATAAGCGCATCTAACCCATTGGCAACTCCTATGGCATACTGTGTTCCACAATAATCCGCAAATTTTCTTTCAAAATCCTCTACTTCTTTGCCACTGATATACCAGCCGGAATCAATGACCTGTGTACAAGCTGCTAAAAGTTTGTCGCGGTATTGAGCATTTATCGCTTTTAGGTCAAGAAAAGGAATCATTCTTATCAATCTCATATAAAAATTTATTATTACTTTTTAATTCTACGTTCATCAAAATTAATATATTTATATTAATTAAAGTAAAAATCCAATATTATTTATTAAGTTCATAACTCTTTGTTTTAAAACCTGGCTCTAATAAAAATTTCTTCATTTTCCTATTTAGAGGCTTTTCAATATACTTATACATTATAAAACTAGCTATTAAAGTCACAATAAAAATAATGAATGAGAACAACATTAAGTCTATATTAAATGATAGTATCTTTTTCATATAATTTAAAATTTGTATTTCCAAAACATGCAGTAAATAAAAAGAAAAACTGATTTCCCCCGCCAATACCATATATTTATTTGATAAGAAATTAGTAATAATACTTTTTTTCTGAGCAACATGAGACAATGCAAAAATAAGAATAATTGCTGCCATAGGTAGCCAATAATATATTGAGTATCTATAGCTTATATCTATCTTGTTATGAAACACAAAGAATAAAATAAAAATTAAAATTGCTCCTAATTCAAATATAAAAGTAGGTATATTTATTTTAGAATAAGTAACTTTTATTTTTTCATAAAGATCAAATAGAATAATACCCAGTAAAAAATCAGAGAAACGTACAAATGGTGAAATATACAACCAATAGTGATCCTGATTTTTATTAAGCTGCATATTAAGAATTAAAATACCTACTAGATATAAAATAAAAATATAAGTTCTTATTTTTTCAGAAATTAAAAATGCAAATGGAAAAAGTAGATAAAAGAACAATTCGTCAGAAATACTCCAGGAAGGAGAATTTAATGAAAAATGAATATTTTCTTCTAAAAAAAAGCTTTGTATCAGAAAAATGTGTTGAATTAAGTACTCCCACCCTTTTCCAGATTGAATAAAGGTTAACAGGAGTACAAGTGCCGTAGTCGCAATATGTACTGGATACACTCTTGCTAAACGAGAAATATAAAACTCTTTTTTTGAAATATTTCCTATAATAAATTTTTCTTTATAATTATAGGATAAAATAAATCCGCTTAATATAAAGAAAAAACTGACGCCTAAAAATCCTTCATCAAAAATACTGTTAAAAATATTTTCATAATTTGTATCATTTTTTAGAAAGGCCAAATGACTAAGAAAAACAAATAGCGCAAAAAACATACGCAATGATGTAAGTGGTTTAATCATCTCATACATCTCCTTAAATATTTATTATTATTTATAATTCTATTTTCTGAAGCTTCTTTATTAACAAAAGCCATCATACTCATGAATTATTTTTCGTAATTTTAATTATCTAACTATCTATTCAATAACAACCTTATCTGCTTCTTCTAAAAACTGGTCATAGTTACGGATATAGTCACTTTCATCATAGTGATCGCTTGCCAATACCAACAATATGCAATCTTCTGAAAAATCATGCATCTCATGCCAAACCATTGGCGGGATAAATAATCCTTTATTAGACTGACCTATTAAGACCTCTTGTTTTTCTTTGCCATTATTCATCAGCATTTTGCAACTGCCTTGAATGCAAAAAGCAATTTGTTGAAGCTCTTTATGTGCATGAAATCCACGAGGAACATCAGGCTGAGCACCGAAAATATAATAGAGCCTCTGTATACTAAAAGGAACATTCCGATTGGCTTCAGCGACCACCAAGCTGCCACGATGATCTCCCAGATTAGGTAATTCTATCCACTCGATGAGATTCATAGTTATTACCCCACTAAAGAAATCAGATATTGGCCATAGCCATTTTTATTCATTGTTTGACCAATCGCTAAAACTTCCTCTCTGCTCAACCAGCCATTATTTAAGGCAATTTCTTCCAGGCAGGCAACTTTATAACCTTGACGTTTTTCAATAGTTTCTACAAATTGAGCTGCTTCAAGCAGGCTGCCCTGTGTACCTGTATCTAACCAGGCAAAACCACGCCCTAATAATTTAACATTTAAATCACCGCGCTCCAGATATGCCTGGTTAATTGAAGTAATCTCTAACTCTCCTCGCTCAGATGGTTCTACTTGTTTGGCAATTTGAATCACATCATTGTCATAGAAATATAGGCCCGTCACAGCGAAATTAGATTTAGGATGTTTCGGTTTTTCTTCAATTGACATAACACGTTGCTGTTCATCAAATTCTACAACACCAAAGCGTTCAGGATCTTTCACCTGATAGCCAAATACAGTTGCTCCTTTTTGTCGTGCTGCAGCCTGGCGTAGCATAGGGGTAAAACCTTGCCCGTAAAAAATATTATCGCCCAGCACCAAACATACATTGCTTTGGCCAATAAATTTTTCGCCCAGGATAAAGGCTTGTGCTAAACCATCAGGATGAGGCTGAATCGCATAACTCAGCTCCATGCCAAACTGTGAACCATCTCCTAATAAACGCTTAAATCCCTCAATATCCTCCGGAGTACTAATGATAAGAACTTCACTAATACCGGCTAACATCAGGACAGATAATGGGTAATAAACCATTGGTTTGTCATAAATCGGAAGTAGCTGTTTCGAGATCCCTTTAGTTATTGGATGCAAACGTGTGCCCGAACCGCCTGCTAAAATAATCCCCTTTATTGTTTTTGACATTATACTGCCTCCCCTAAACGTTCACGCTGATACGAACCATCCTGAACACGATGACACCATTGCAGATTATCCAGATACCACTGCACAGTTTTACGGATACCGGTCTCGAATGATTCCTGTGGCTTCCACCCCAGTTCCCTCTCAATTTTTGAGGCATCAATGGCATAGCGTAAATCATGTCCAGGCCGATCCTGAACAAAGGTGATTAAGCTTTCGTAACTTTGCCCGTTCAGTTGTGGTTTTAATTCACCTAAAATCTGACAAATAGTTTTCACCACTTCTATATTTTGTTTTTCATTCCATCCACCAATATTATAGGTCTCACCCACTACACCCTGAGTCGCAACCTGATATAAAGCACGCGCATGATCTTCGACAAACAGCCAGTCACGAATCTGCTGACCATCTCCATAGACCGGTAATGGTCTGCCTTCCAAAGCATTTAAGATCATCAAAGGAATCAGTTTTTCAGGAAAATGATAAGGTCCATAATTATTCGAACAGTTCGTGACAACAATCGGCAAACCATAGGTTCTATGCCAGGCCCGAACTAAATGATCTGAACTGGCTTTACTTGCCGAATAGGGCGAACTTGGTAAATAAGGGGTAGTTTCAGTGAATAGATCAGTTGTGTCTTCTAAGTCACCATATACTTCATCTGTTGAAATATGATGGAATTTGAATCTAGATTTTTTAATTTCAGACAAATTTTGCCAATACTTTCGTGTAACCTCTAATAAGGTATAGGTACCGACGATATTTGTACTGATAAATTCAGCCGGTCCATCGATCGAACGGTCCACATGAGACTCTGCCGCCAAATGCATGACCACATCTGGCTCAAAGTCTGAAAATAATCGCGCTAAAGATACATGATCACAAATATCAGTTTGAGCGAATTGATAACGAGGGTGATCCAATACAGAAACTAATGATTCCAAGTTACCTGCATAAGTTAACTTATCAACATTTAAAATATGATGTTCAGTCTCTTTAATGATATGCCGGATGACAGCAGATCCAATAAAACCAGCCCCACCGGTCACCAATATTTTCATCATCATTTTTAGTGTCCTTTAATATTTTTATTTTACTTTTCACAAATTATTTTTAATGTATTGCTGCCTTCTGGGCATATCTATTTTTATTGATTTGTTCATAACATATATTAATTTTATTATACAAACCACTTATAAAAAAGTAGATGCTTAAATGTGGTTACATTTTATAATTTTAATTAATTTTTTAGAACTCATCTAAGTCTATATAGCCATTAATCTTTTATATATCTCTCAACTAATATTAATTTAATATTCATCAAAAATTTTCTACTAATATCTTAATTAACAAAGTCTTATTTTAATTATTTTAAATTAATTTTTCTTATAAATCATTTAAATTTTATTTAAATTTAATAAAATTCAATGATCTAAAAAACCTTTAGATTGGATAAAAATTATATAAAAATACTTTCCTATATTGACTATGATTATGTTCTTAATTTTTTAGTTACATCATCTATTAAAAAATAACAATTGGAAACAATTAATCCTTATTCTAAAACTTAAGTAATTCGCTATATCTCTATAGCTTGTTTAATCAAGGTTTCACGTCCATTTTCGTCCATCTTTTCGCAGTATATTTTTTTAAACTTATTAAATTGACTTAAAAATAGCTATAGACAAGGTATGTGATCTATTATATTTTTTAGATGTTAATCACATAAATCGAATTAGAAAAATTAATAATTATTAATAAATACCAATTCTGAACATATAAAAATAAAGGGGTTTCAAGTGAACTATAGACACCTTTTAGGTATTTTTACCTTCAGCCTATCTCTAGTTGGATGTGCAGCAATATCCGGCTTTCAAACATATGATTTACCAAAAGAAGGAATCTATCAAACTGAACTAGGAACTCCAGTCAATCTAATAAAATTGAATCAGGACACCCTGCCTGTATTGCAGTCTGCCCAAACTCATAATCTTAGCCATTATGCTGCTTTATTTCAGACTGAGGTGCAGGATTACCGTTTGAATCCAGGTGATATTTTATCCTTTCAATTATGGGCCTATCCTGAAATTAGCGCCGTTCCTACAGCAAGTGATAATAACAACGGCTACCAAATTGACCGAAATGGTTATATCCACTTTCCGTTCATTGGCCGTTATAAAGCAGCTGGAAAAACCCTTCCGCAAGTGAATCAGGAAGTACGGCGTCAATTAATTCCCTACTTAAACAGCCCGGATGTGGTGGTGAGGGTCATTTCCTATCAGGGACAACGCTATTCAGTGGTCGGTAATGTGAAATCAGCTGGTCAATTTTACTTGTCTGATCAACCAGTCAGTGTTTATACAGCACTCGGTTTGGCGGGTGGTATTAATGAGCAAGGTGACTCTACTTCGATTCAACTTGTGCGGCAGGGTGTAACCTATGACCTGAATACCATTGCACTGGAAAAGGCTGGATATTCCTTGCATAAGCTATTGATTCAACCGAATGACACTCTTTATATCAGTCCTCGTGAAAACCAGAAGATCTATGTCATGGGTGAAGCCAGTGCCAATAAACCCTTACCAATACGTGACCAAGGCATGACTCTCGCTGATGTATTGGGTGAAAGTGAAGGGATTAATCCCTATTCCGCGAGTTCTAGCCGGATTTATGTCTTACGTGGCAACTCGGACAATCAGATGACTGAAATATATCACTTAAGTCTAAAAAACCTTGGAGATTTTGGCTTGGCGAAACAATTCAAAATGCGTAGCAATGACATTGTCTATG
This sequence comes from Acinetobacter sp. UBA3060, assembly GCA_002367455.1. Lineage (GTDB taxonomy): Bacteria > Pseudomonadota > Gammaproteobacteria > Pseudomonadales > Moraxellaceae > Acinetobacter. The sequence goes on from DFCG01000175.1 coordinate 13,629, forward strand.
TTGATGCCACAGGTCTGACTCGTTGGGAACGCGTTGTTAGCCAGATTCTTCCATTTTCATATGTCGCTGATTCAGCTATACGATAGGTAACTCAGCTATGAAAATTAAAAATCTTTTCGGGGTCTTTTAGGAAATATGGGTGGTATAAATTAATGACTGAAAATTTATTCATAAGATCCGCCTACACTCGTAGATTAAATTTATAAATTCAGTGAGTTGGAATAATTATAGTCATCAATGAACACCCACTATTTTGATATAAGCCCACGGACTTCGCCTGCAACCCCATGGTGCTCAAAACTCGATATGAAACAGATTAAATAGAAACCGTATTATTCTGATCATAATAAAAATATCTGGCCTTCAGCTGGTTGATATATTTTAAGAAAGGACAATAAAACCAAAATATGTAGGATTCTTTCTCAGAAAAGCAGCAAGTCTTTGATTAGTTTTTTAGAATTTTATTTAAAAATATATCATCGACTGGAAAAATCACTTTTAAACTTTTAGATAGTAGAATTATGAACAAAAATAACAATACCGAAAATATGATTGACCTAAAAGGGGTGTTCTTTTCCCTGCTCTCGCAATGGAAGCTCATCCTCTTATGTGGTTTGCTCAGCCTGATGGCAGTATTGCTGTACATGCGTACCGCAGCCATCAACTATAAGGTAGATGCCATCGTTCAGGTCGAAGAAAATAAAGGGGCATCAGCTGCCTTATTAGGCAGCTTGTCAAGTATTATTAGTCAGATGTCTTCATCAAATGCTGAGATTGAGGTTTTAAAATCACGCACGATTCTGGAATCAGTGATTGATCGTTTAAATCTGGATCTCCATATTGCGAGCACTGAAGACTCCTTTATCAATCGCCTCATTTACGGCAAAAATTCTCAGACCGAATATCAACCCGAAACTGTACGCTTTAAAGAAGGTGAAAAAAGCTTTGATGTCCGTCAGTTTGAAGTTCCCGTAGCGTACCAGGATAAAAATCTCCTACTGAAGTTTCAACCACAGAGCTTTATCTTGATCAATCCAGTGACAGAAGAAACTGTCTTTGAGGGTGCACTTAACCAGCCCGTTCAAGCCAAAACTGCACAGGGAGACTGGAAAATTGCAATCTTTAGTCAAGATAATCTAGATCGCAGTTACCGGATACAAAAACTCTCGTTGCCAACAGCGATTGATTCTATTCTTGCCAATTATTCAGTGACAGAAAAAGGAGAACTGAGTGGAGTTCTGCAGCTTCGCTATCAGGGTCAAGATAAACAGCACATCACTAAAGTCCTGAACACGATTTTAGCGATTTATAGCCAGCATAATATTACGCGCCGTTCAACAGAAACAGCGCAGACACTGGCGTTTCTGGATGAACAATTACCAGATTTAAAGAAACAGCTTGATAATGCAGAATTCGCCTTTAACCAGTTCCGTCAACGGCATAATACAGTTGATATTGCTAAAGAATCTGAATTGTATTTAAATCAGAGCGTCACCTTAGAAACGCAAAAAGTCTTACTTGAACAGAGACAGGCAGAAATAGCTGCCAAATATGCAGCACTACATCCAGCCATGCGAGAAATTACGGCTCAACTTCGTGTGATCAATGGCAAGATTCGTGAACTGAATACAACACTCAAAAATATTCCAGAGATACAACGCCAGTATTTGCAACTGTCACGCGAAGTCGAAGTCAAACAGCAACTGTATACCAACTTGGTAAATTCATACCAACAACTGCGTGTTGCCAAAGCAGGTGAGATTGGCAATGTACATATCATTGATACCGCACTTGAACCGATTGACCAGGTGCAACAGAAAACACCACTGATTCTGTTTCTAGCCTTTTGGTTCGGTATTTTTGTGGGAATCTTGGTGGCATTATTCCGCAATATGCTGCGTTCTGGTGTGAAAGATAGCAGTCAAATAGAATATCAACTGGAGCTTCCAGTATATGCGAATATTGCCCATTCTCCGAGTCAGAAACCTGGGCTAAAACTACTCAAAAAGAAAAAAATTCCTTTTGTATTAGCCCTTAAACATAGCGATGATATTGCGATCGAAAGCTTACGAAGCATACGTACAGCGAGTCATTTCGCCCTAAGCCAGGCCAAGAACAACATCATCATGATTTCAGGCCCAGCACCAAAAGTCGGGAAATCATTTGTTTCCAGCAATCTGGCAGTCATTATGGCGGAAAAAAACAAACGCGTATTGGTGATTGATGCCGATTTGCGTCGTGGTCATATCCACAAATATTTTGATCTGAATAATCAACATGGATTAACTGAATACCTGAATGAGCAGATTACATTAGAACAGGTGGTACAAAACACCAATGTTCCGAACTTAAATGTAATCACCTGTGGTGAAAGTTCAGCAAACCCTTCTGAGCTTCTTAATTCAGTACGCTTCAAGGAATTACTACAATCTCTGATTCCGCACTATGACCATATCATTATTGATACACCACCTGTATTGGCTGTTACGGATGCGATTATCGTATCCCGATATGTCGGACTGAATTTAGTGGTGGCGCGCTATGCAAAAACACAAATGAAGGAGCTAGAGCTTACATTAAACCGCTTTAAACAGGCCGGTTGTATCGTAAATGGCTTTATCCTGAATGATATCCAGCGTTCAGCCGGGGGGAGCTATAGTTATGATTACATTTACAGTTATAAGTCTAGAGAACAAAATGGCTGATCCCATTTAGATAAAAAAACCAGCGATTGCTGGTTTTTTTTACATCTTTAAACTTCAACAAAACAGCGATGTTCGCTTGCTAAAAAACCACCCATTCTGCAAGATTTCTCAAAATTTTCTGCTAAGATGGAATGAACCTCAACGATAACATTAGATTGGAATAATACATGAGTAAGGCCTTACCGATTGCTGTCGCTGTTCTTTTAGGCGGTGCCGCGCTAGTACCTGTTTACTATGCAACTCAAAACCCAGCTGCTCAAACCACAAAAGCATCTAAAGATGCCTCTGCTGTTTCTAAAATTAGCTATGCACTCGGTTATGAAGTCGCTCATCAAACTCCACCTGAGCTGGATATTAACAGCTTTGTAACAGGCGTTCGCGAAGGTCATGCCCGTACTGCTCCTGCTTATACTGAAGAAGAATTACAAGCAGCTTATGAGCAGTTCCAAAAAGAAATGCAGCAGAAGCAAGTGGATAGTGCCAAACAGGCTCAGGCATCAAGTGATACTTTCCTGACCGAAAATGCCAAAAAAGCTGGAATAAAAACTACAGCATCTGGTTTGCAATATGTAGTGACCAAAGAAGGTACGGGCAAGCAGCCTGCAGCAACTTCAATTGTGAAAGTACATTACACAGGGAAATTAGTTGATGGTACCGTGTTTGACAGTTCGGTTGAACGTGGCGAGCCGATTGAGTTCCCACTCAATCAGGTCATTCCAGGCTGGACCGAAGGTCTGCAACTGATGAAAGAAGGCGGTAAAGCAACCCTGTATATCCCATCTAAACTCGGTTATGGTGAACAGGGCGTGCCAGGTACGATTCCTCCACACAGTACTTTGATTTTTGATGTGGAACTTATTGAAGTAAAATAATCCACGAAAAGGAGAGCAACGCGCTCTCCTTTATTTTGAGAATTAATCATGAAAATACAAATAAGTTTGATGGTTTTACTGCTGAGTTCAGGCAGTCTCTTTGCCAAAGAAGTCACCAATAAAAGTCCTGAGGCTGAACAGGTCGGCTACAGCTTTGGTTATCTGATGGGAAAAAGCAATGCAGATTCCTTACAAGGCATTGATCTGGATGCCTTCAGCGCCGGTTTAAAAGCGGCAGCCGCAGGGAAACAGGCGACTTTAAGTGAAGAAGACATGGCGCGGGTCTTGACCCAATTTAAGCGTCAGGCTGAAGCCAAAGAGCTGATTACCCTGAAAAAGCAGGCGGATGAAAATGCCAAGATTGGTCAAGCTTTTCTGGCTGAAAATGCAAAAAAACCGGGGATAAAAACCACCAAATCAGGACTGCAATATCAAATTCTTCAGGAAGGTAAAGGGAAATCGCCGAGCGCAAATAGTAATGTCCGGGTACATTATGAAGGCCGTTTGACCGATGGTACGGTTTTTGATAGCTCGATTGCCCGTAATCAGCCCGTGGTATTTCGTACCACTCAGGTCATTACCGGCTGGACCGAAGGTTTACAGCTGATGAAAGAAGGTGCCAAATATCGTTTCTTCATTCCGGCCGAACTGGCCTATGGACAGATTGGTTCAGGCGATGTAATTGAACCGAACAGTACTTTAATTTTTGATGTGGAATTACTGGAAATTATTAAATAATAAGTCCTATTTTTCCAGATATAAAATCAGAGAGGTTCTAGATTGACCTCTCTTTTTTATGGACTTAAGTATCAATGAATCACAGGTTTTCATGTCACATTCCGGTCAGTTTTGCTATGTTATGTTTTAATCAAGCAATTCAACAACAATAGAGGACGTCAGCATGGCAGCAATCAAGACCCGCGAAATTCATTATACTGCGCAGGATGGCAGCCCATTAATTGGTTATTTTGCCGCACCAGAAACAGATAAACCTGTTGCCGGTGTATTGGTCGCGCCAGAATGGTGGGGCCGGAATGAATATACCGAACAGCGTGCCCGTGAACTTGCAGAACATGGCTATGCGGCCTTGGCCATGGACATGTATGGGGATAAAAAAGTCACGACCAATTCTGATCAGGCATATCAGTGGATGATGCAGACTTTTGAAGATCCTGACACTATCGTGAATCGTGCAACAGCAGCCTTGAATGCTTTGGCAGCCCAGGATGAAGTCAATGCAGAGAAACTTGCAGCGATTGGTTTCTGCTATGGCGGCAAAGTCGTACTGGATCTGGCACGTGCCAATGCACCTTTAAAAGCGGTGGCCACTTTCCATGCCAACCTGTCTCCGAAAGCACCGGCTCAGGAAGGTCAGGTACAGGCGGAAATCCTGGTGCTACATGGTGAACTGGACAGCATGGTGACCCTGGATGATGTGGCCGGTTTCCGTGAGGAAATGCATGCAGCCAAAGTCGAGCATGAAGTGATTGTTTTTGAAAATGCCAAACATGGCTTTAGCAACCCGCTTGCGGATGAACGGGCCAAATCCAATGGTGTGGATCTTGGTTACAATGCAGAAGCGGAACAAAAAGGCCTGGCGGCGATGTATGCCTTGCTAGACCGTCATTTGGTATAAATAGAAACAACTATCCGGCTTGTTCACAGGCTGAATATTCTAGATACTTCATGAAGAAAAGAAAGATAAATCCTACCAGAGGAGAATGTGTATGATGGCTGAAACCAACTGCCCCTACTGCAATTTTGACGAATATGATGTCATTGCCAAAAATGATTATGGTGTGGTGTTGCCTGAACCGAATTCATTGTCCGAAGGTCACTGTGTGATTATTCCATTGCGGCATGTGGCCTCGTTTTTCGAAGTGACTGACAAAGAACGTAAAAGTTTGATGTCTCTACTGGAACAGGCACGCAATGAACTGCAATTACGCTACCAGCCTGCCGGTTTTCATGTCGGCTTTATTGATGGTGAAGTATTTCAGGAAAAGGTAGAACATCTGCATATTCATATTATTCCGCGTTATGCAGGCAAGACCTTGAAGCTGGATGAGCGCTGGGGAATTAACGATTAACCGGATTCTTTATCAAAAATAAATGCTCTACGGAGCGTTTATTTTTTTGAAATCACTCTTCTGCCCAAACAAATGAGCAGCCATTTTTATCCTACTTTTCACATTCCCACCCTGCTGATTCCGCTATACTAGCTGCTGCTTATTCGGTTGCTAGGTATTCATGTTCGTATTTTCAGATGCCCTGTTGGAATGGTTTGATGTGCATGGTCGTCATGACTTGCCCTGGCAGGTGACAGATGATCCGTATAAAGTCTGGGTCTCTGAAATCATGTTGCAGCAAACCCAGGTCAAAACTGTACTGCAATATTTTGAACGATTTATCCAGCGTTTTCCGACTGTTCAGGACTTAGGTTATGCCTCATGGGATGAGGTCGCACCCTACTGGGCAGGTCTCGGCTATTATGCCCGCGCCCGCAATCTGCATAAAGCTGCCGGCATCGTGACAGCACAGCAGCAGTTCCCTCATACTCTGGAAGAATGGATGGCCTTGCCCGGCATTGGCCGTTCAACCGCTGGCGCCTTGATGTCACTCGGTTTACGTCAATATGGCGTAATCATGGATGGCAATGTCAAACGGGTATTGTCACGTTTCTTTGCCATTGAAGATGATCTGTCCAAACCGGTGCATGAGCGTGCCTTATGGCAACTGGCAGAACAACTCTGTCCTATCGAACGCAATCATGACTATACCCAAGCGATTATGGATCTGGGCGCGACCGTTTGTACGCCGAAAAAGCCTTTGTGTCTGTATTGTCCAATGCAGCAGCATTGCAAGGCACATCAGCAAGGACTGGAAAATGAATTGCCTTTCAAGAAGGCCAAAAAACCGGTTCCGGTACGCTCTGCTCAGGTCTTGCTGATCCAGTCCGGTACAGACTGGCTCTGGCAGCAACGTCCCAATAGCGGTCTCTGGGGCGGTCTCTGGTGTCTGCCGATTATTGAAAATGCACATGAATTGGAACAGCAATGCCAGCAACTTGGCCTGAAAAATATCGTCAAAAAAACCCAGATTAGCCACAGTTTTACCCATTTTACCTGGCACCTTGAAGCGATTGTTTTTACAGTAGATCAGGATCAGCAGGAACATCTGGCCATTGAACTGCAAGGCTGCTGGATGCGTCCAGAGACAGCCATTGATTGCGGTCTGCCAACAGCGATGAAAAAATTGATCTCTGCGGTAAATGTATGACATAGTCTGGACAAAGCAAAAAAACCGATCAGCTCAGAATGAGCATTGCCAATATTTAAGGATGAATAGCGTGCGCCAATATCTTGCTTTGACCTGGGTGGCTTTAATTGCCATATTACTAACCGCCTGTAGCAGTACACCGAAAAAACCCCCTGCTGTACAGCTCAATCCTATCGTCGTGCAAAAACTGAAAAGTATGCGAGTGCCGTCCTCTCTGCCCATCCCGGTGGCACGCGTACAGGCACGTGAATTATCAGATACCTGGGGCGCTTCGCGCAGTCGCGGACGTTTACATGAAGGCATTGATATCATGGCTCCACGTGGAACCGAAGTCTTTAGCGCGACTGAGGGCCTGATTGCAGATTTACGTAACAACAATTTGGGTGGTAAAGTAGTCTGGATTCTGGGCCCGGGCGGCTCCTGGCATTATTATGCGCATCTGGATGGACATAAACGTGGCTTAAAAGTGGGCGACTATGTCAAAAAAGGCCAGCTGATTGCTTATGTCGGCAACAGCGGTAATGCCCGGCACACTGCACCACATCTACATTATGGAATTTATTTACAGGGTAAGGGTCGCGGTGTGGTCAATCCCTATCCCTATTTACGTTAATTTTAGGATATTTACATGTCAGAAGCGTTGATCAATCGTCTGGTAGAATTTGCTGAATCAGGCAATCAACAAAAAATTGTATTGAATGGTCAAACTTACCAGGGCTGGGTGATGGAAATTACCGAGGATGCGCTTCTGATCAGTACTGGTTATGCCGACAAGGCCGGTAAAGATATGTGGATTCTATTTAGCGATCTGGATCAGGCTGAACTGTCGTACTGGGACAATCAGCAAGATCAATGGACTATGTTTAAATTATAAAAGCATAAAAACAAGGAGCATCACATGACTGTGCAACGCTGTGGCTGGTGTTCCGATGATCCGCTGTATATCGCCTATCATGACCAGGAATGGGGACAGGCCCTGCTGGATGAAAATCGCCTGTTTGAAATGCTGTGTCTGGAAGGACAGCAGGCCGGTCTGGCTTGGATTACTGTCCTCAGAAAACGTGAAGCCTACCGTAAACATTTTTTTCAATATTCGATTGAATCTATCGCCTCACTTACAGATCAACAACTCCAACTGAAACTTGAAGATGCTAGCCTGATACGGCATTGCGGCAAGCTGAATGCCATTCGGGAAAATGCCCAAGCATGGCTTAAGCTACAGCAGCAAGGGATTAATCTGGTGGATTGGCTTTGGTCTTTTGCACAGCAACCGCGACTGAATAATGATGTTATGGATTATCGTCAGGCGCCCGCTCAAACCATTGAGAGCCAGAAGATGTCTAAAGCCCTTAAACAGGCCGGTTTTAAATTTGTCGGACCCACCATTTGCTATGCCTTTATGCAGGCCGTTGGTATGGTCAATGACCATGAAAATCATTGTGACTTTAAAACAATATCCTCCCATTTAAATAAGAGCTGAAATCATGTCGAATAATATTATTCAAGCTTATGCTGCCATGTCCGCAGGTGCACAACTTGAACCTTATCAGTTTGATGCCGGAGAACTGCAACCGCATCAGGTCGAAGTGAAAGTAGAATACTGTGGTCTCTGTCATTCTGATATTTCAGTGATCAATAATGACTGGGGTTCTTCAGTGTATCCGGTCGTAGCAGGACATGAGATTATCGGTACCATTATCCATCTGGGTACAGAAGCCAAAGGCCTGAGAGTTGGTCAACGGGTGGGTATCGGCTGGACAGCGGAAAGCTGCCAATATTGCGATCCCTGCATTTCAGGCCAGCAGGTGCTGTGTACTGGCGGTCAGGTGGCGACCATTGTCGGACATGCCGGTGGTTTTGCCGACAAAGTGCGTGCCGGATGGCAATGGGTCATTCCCCTACCCGAAGATCTTGATCCTGAAAGTGCCGGACCCCTGCTCTGTGGCGGGATTACCGTCTTTGATCCGATCCTGAAACATCAGATTCAGGCCATTCATCATGTGGGCGTAATTGGCATTGGCGGTTTAGGACATATGGCCATCAAGCTGCTGAAAGCCTGGGGCTGTGAAATTACCGCTTTCACTTCAAATCTGGATAAAACTGATGAGCTGAAAGCCATGGGCGCTGACCATGTGGTCAATAGCCGTGATTCGGCTGCCTTAAAAGCCCAGCGTGGCAAGTTTGATTTATTGCTCAGTACGGTCAATGTCACCTTGAACTGGCAGGCTTATCTGGCAACTTTGGCACCAAACGGCACTGTACATATGCTGGGTTTACCACTTGAGCCGATGCAGATTCCGGCTGGCATGCTGATTGGCGGAGCCAAGTCAGTCACCGGTTCACCGACAGGTTCGCCGGCGGCATTACGTCAGTTACTCCAATTTGCTGCACGTAAAAATATTGCACCACAAATTGAAGTCTTCCAGATGTCACAGCTGAATCAGGCGATTGAACACCTGCATTCTGGCAAAGCCCGTTACCGGATTGTACTTAAAGCAGATTTTACAGCTTAAATTCAGTCTGTTTTCACGTGTTAAAAAGACCCAGCGATTGGGTCTTTTTTATTGCAGGGCTTCAGGCAAGACCGCAATACTGGCAGGCTTAGCCAGCTCGGTCTTCATTTTCTGCAGCATCTGATAAGGCTGCTGTTGCACAAACATATTTACGAAGGTCAAAGGAATGGAACCTTCCGGATTGGCATAACCATAGGTTGAAACCTTGACCTTATTATTAGCCAATTTCTGAAAAGTCCAGTCGCCCTGATAATCAGTTAAACGCACATAATCCGGGTTTAAAGGATAGCCACTTTGGATGGCTTTATTCTTGATGGTGATCTGACCATTGGTTTCCTTGATCATCTTGCCCTGTACAATCAGGTCACGGTCTTTTAAGGGAAATGGAAAATCCAGCACCATATACAGGGTAAAGTCACCTTTTTTATCATCGCGGGACAGGACCTTGATGCTACCCATATAGGGAACCCATTGCACGGCATGCTCAACATTCAAAATAAGGGAAACGGCATTTTCAACAGGCGCAGTATAGGTGGTTTCAGCTTTATAGAGAAAGACCGGGTTTAGTTCATTCTGGTAAGTCCAGACCTTGATATTATTTTTATGAATACTGAGTTTAGGCGTCCCGACAGGCTTTGCCTGTGCAATGGCACCAAGCGCCACTGCACAGAGCAGGAAAATCATTTTTTGCATTTTTTATTCGTCTTATTTTAGTTTTATACTTTTTTATAAATGATTTTGACTTGGTTTTAAACCTGAATATCGTTAAAACCAAGCACGTCCTTCATATCATATTTACGCGCTTCACGGCCTACGACCCAAGCCGCAGCACGTACCGCACCAGAAGCAAAGTTCATGCGATTGGTGGCTTTATGGGTAATTTCCACCCGCTCCCCGTCGGCAATAAACATCGCGGTATGTTCACCGACAATATCGCCACCGCGAATGGTCTGGAAACCAATGCTCTTACGCTCACGCGGACCGGTATGACCTTCACGGCAATATACCGCATCTTCTTTCAGGTCACGGCCCAAAGTTTCCACAATCGCCTCACCCCACATCAAAGCTGTACCCGATGGCGCATCTACTTTGTGACGGTGATGTGCTTCAATCACTTCGATATCAACCGTATCGCCAAATACTTTAGAGGCCAGTTCAAGCAGTTTGATTGAAACGTTCACACCCACTGAATAATTCGCTGCATAAACTACAGGAGTTTCCGTGGCAGATTCCTCCAAATAGGCTTTTTGCTCGTCATTCATACCGGTGGTACCAATCACGATTGCGACCCCTGCTTCACGGCAGATTTTAAGATGATTGACGGTCGCTGCTGGCGCAGTGAAATCGATCACGACATCACAGTCTTTGACTACATCGGTAAGGCTACCCACGACCTTAACACCTGTTGCGCCAATTCCGGCAAGTTCGCCAGCATCAGCACCTAATAGTGTACTTTCAGGGCGTTCTACTGCAGCCGCCAATTGATAACCTGCTTCATGCACAGCCTGAATAAGGATACGCCCCATACGACCGCCTGCACCTAAGATCCCAATGCGTGGTGTAGCTGACATAACATAGTCCTGATGTTGATCCAAAATTGCTCTTACTATAGCAAAACTGCGGAATAACACTAAGATGCATTGCATAAAAATCAATGAAAATACTCAAAGAGCGAAATCACTGATATTGATAAGAGTTTTAATCAAGCTTAAGAAGTTAGGCTATCACTTCCGTCAAAGCTATACGATATACATCAACTTGACTCGTCATATAGTTTTTAGCAATTGCTCATATAACTTGAATAAGCTTATTCATAATTTTATCGCTATGATTTTGAAATGATTTACTGAGATTACTGATTTTTGAAGTTAAACAGACGACTTGCCAATACAGTTTTTCCTGTTCAGGCTCGCCATTATTAAGTCAGCTCAAAATCTTGATGATTTAAATCTCAGTTAGATTAACGGGATTCTTATGCAAGACTTTTACTAAATTTTAATTATGAATATCTACTTTTGAATTGATGAGTAGATAGGATTTTAAGTCTTATTGAGACTAAAAGGACTCAATTTTGCCTTATACAAAAATCAGTCCTTAGATTGAGCAAATTAATTCTCTAGCTCTTCGGGAACTTATTAAAAATAATAATACCTAAAGCAAAAATTGCCTGGTCTATACAATTTTGAAAATTTTTCCACTTAAGGTACTTTGAAAGCACATTTCAAAACTGGGACGAATATCTTCACCATCTACAGTGATATGTTTTATATTGGAATGAGATTGTGTTTTAGAAAAATGATGATCGACTGTTGCTTGAATAGCGTGTTGAGCCCCAAACTGATCCTTCACACTGATACTTTGTTTAAGCATATCTATACCTTTAATAATAGTTAAAGTGGCAAAATCTCCACTAAAAATTGATGTTTCTGAATTTTATCTTTAAATAACTTTATGATTTAGCTTAAATAATTGATTTAGAGAAGTATAGAATGTACGGCCATCTAAGTTTAAATCTACCTCAACTCCAGATGAAAGAAGAACTCTTTTACCCACTTCAATTCTTTTTAAACCCTGACGTGTATTTTGCATTTTATTGAGAGGAATTAACGAAACAATAATTTCAGTACCATTTTTAGATTTTGCAATTAAATCATTTATTTTTAACAACTTGAATCCTGTTTTTCTAAAGATTTTTCCAATTTGGAAAATAACTTAAAATTAAATTTGAACGATAAAAAAAGCACTTATTAAGTGCTTTTTTTTACTGTTTATTCTTGCTTAGATAGCAACAATATTTACAGCATTCGGTCCTTTTTGACCTTGAGCTACACTGAATTCAACCAACTGGCCTTCAAGCAAGGTTTTAAAACCTGAACTCGCAATTTCGCTGAAATGAGCAAAAACATCTGGACCTGATTCTTGTTGAATAAAACCAAAACCTTTAGTTTCGTTGAACCACTTTACAGTACCTTTAACAACATTTGAGTTTGACATAATATATCCTAATAATTTTTAATAATTTTTTAGTCATTTTATAGACTGATTATAACTTTGAAATAATAAAGAATGAGACTTAAAATCTGAAAAAAAACGAAGGATTATGACTAAAACTACGATACTTAAAGAAGATTTACCGAAACAAGACTTTTTTCTAGTTAAGTTAACTATACACGAAAAATTTAATTAATCAAGTTTTCTTATATATATATTTATTTTATTTATTAAAAAGTAAAATTTATAATTATTTCAATAAGATTAAGCTTTCATTGTCATGATAACAAAATAAGAGTAATCTGCTGTACTGGTAAATTTGATAAGTAATGAATGCGATTATATAGCTCTGTAATAACAATATTGGCCTTTTTAATTTCGGGAATGATGCTTTTTTCTCACTTACAAAATATCTATCACCCTCCAAATTTGGACTCATACTTTCTATTTAGATAGTCAAATATAAAAATAGAAACCGCTTTTTAGGCGGTTTTTATGTTTAAGCGAGACTTATCAAACAATAAATAGCATCTTCTAATCTAGAGTATCTTATCTACATAATAAAAAAGGACGCCTCAGCGTCCTTTTTTACTTTCACTCAATTAATCAAACAAACGATCAAAGAATGATTTTTTCTTTGGTGATGATTTGCTATCTTCACCATCCATGGTTTCTTGCAGTTCTTTTAACAGTTCACGTTGACGTGCACTTAAATTCACTGGAGTTTCTACCACAATACGGCACAGCAAGTCACCTTGCATGCTGGTACGTACCGGTTTAACACCCTTACCACGTAAACGGAACAGTTTACCTGTTTGCGTACCTTCAGGAATTTTCAGACTAACACGGCCATCTAGCGTAGGAATCTGAACTTCCTTACCTAAGGCTGCATCAGCAATTGATACCGGCACATCCATATACAGGTCAGCGCCATCACGCTGGAAGATTTCATGCTCACGCACCACCACTTCTACGTACAAGTCACCTGACTGACCATCACGGATTGCTTCACCCTTACCGGTCAAGCGAACGCGGTCGCCATTATCCACACCCGCAGGAATAGTGACTTCCAGAGTTTGCTGACGATCCGACACACCTGAACCATGACATTTATTACATGGGTTCTTGATGATCTTGCCCTGACCACGACAGGTACTACAAGTTTGCTGTACGGAGAAGAAACCTTGCTGCATGCGCACTTGACCAGCACCATGACAGGTACGGCAGGTTTCTACATCGTTTGGATTTTTTGAACCCTTACCATCACAGGCATCACACGGTGCCGGTGCAGTAAAGGTAATGGTTTTCTTGACGCCTTTGACCGCTTCTTCCAGGGTCAGTTCCATCACATAGCGTAAGTCAGAACCACGGCGTGCGCGTTGCTGGCCACGACCACCGCCGCCACCAAAAGCACCACCGAAAATATCACCGAACTGGCTAAAAATGTCTTCTGCGCTGAAACCACCGCCGAAGCCGCCACCGCCGCCCATACCACCTTCAAAGGCCTGATGGCCCATACGGTCGTACATGCTGCGCTTTTCACCATCAGAGAGCACTTCATAGGCTTCTGCTGCTTCTTTGAATTTCTCTTCAGCTTCAGCATTGTCCGGGTTACGGTCTGGATGATATTTCATCGCCAACTTACGGTAGGCTTTTTTGATTTCATCATCACTAGCGGTTTTAGCGACGCCCAAAACCTCATAATAATCACGTTTAGCCATGTCTGGCGATGCTCCTCACGGAATTTTGTTTAATATTCAACTGAGGTCTGAAATTGGGGTCAAACCGAGTTTTACAAGGGGAAATATGAAAAAAATTATACGCTTTAGAACACAGCTTTGTTTTGAGAGAATTTATGGATGCCTTTAAACCAGGCATTGATCAGGAAAATAAAAGCAATAAAGCTGAAAATCACTCCGGTCACCACACAGGCTTTGACCCATAACTGGCTGTCCCAGGCAAAGAAAAACAGGGGAATAAACCACAGCGCAGCGAAAATCGCCAAAATGGTATAAATCACGATATTGCGCATGATCCACAGCGCCTGTGCCTGTAACCAGACCTCGGCATAATCAACTTGAGCGACTTTACGTGCGAACCAGTAGGCCAATAGTCCACTAAACAGGGTAAATAAGGCCAAAAACATGAAGACATAAGCCATCGCTACGGAACGTCGCATCTTGGTTAATGTATCTTGAGTCATGTTTGGTTTAACCTCGTTACCGTATTGGCAGCTCGGCCAATGCAGCAATTACTTATTTTTTTAAATTATAAAAATCTCAGGTGCTACTATATTGAAAATTTCCAAATTTCGCACCTGAAATTATGACAAATTTAAACAGAATTTAAACTTTTTTTCACTTTAAACCACTGTGCATATAGGGCAGGCAGGAAAAAAAGGGTCAATAATGTCGCCACAATCAAACCACCCATAATCGCCACCGCCATTGGCCCGAAGAAAATACTACGGGACAAGGGAATCATGGCCAGAACTGCAGCCAGTGCGGTCAATACGATCGGACGACAACGGCGTACCGTGGCATTGATGATGGCATCCCACTGCGACTCTCCGGCCTGAATATCCTGCTCGATCTGGTCAATCAGAATGAGCGAATTGCGCATAATCATTCCCGATAATGCAATCGTTCCGAGCATCGCAACAAAACCGAAAGGTTTATTGAAAATTAACAGGAATAACACCACTCCGATAATGCCCAAAGGTGCAGTCAGGAACACAATAAAGGCCCGTGAGATGCTTTTGAGCTGAATCATTAGCAAGGTCATGACGACCGCGAGGAATAAAGGCATGCCGGCATTAACCGAGTTCTGCCCACGAGCAGATTCTTCAACCGTCCCGCCCACTTGCAACAGATAGCCATTCGGCAGCTCTGTCCGGATTTTTTCCAGTGGCTCTTTGAGTTCATTGACCACAGTAGCGGGCTGCAGTTTGCTACGAATATCGGCACGCACGGTAATGGTCGGTAAACGATTCCGATGCCAGATCAGGCCTTCTTCAAAGCTGTATTCAATTTTGGCAAGCTGCGCCAAAGGTACTGATGTTCCAGTTGCGGTTGGCACGGCCAAACTGCTTACAGACTCCACCTCCACCCGTTCAGCCTGAGCACCACGTAAACGGATTTCAATCAGTTCACGTTTTTCCCGATACTGATCAATGCCGGCCCCCAAAATCGAGCTATTGAGTACATTGGCCAGTTCACTGCTGCTCACCCCAAGCTGACGGGCACGATCCTGATCAATTTGCAATTTGATGACTTTGCTCGGCTCGCCCCAGTCCAGATGTACATTGGTGGTATTCGGATTTTCTCCCACGGTGGCTGCAACTTTCTGCGCCCATTCACGGACTAATCCTAAGTCTTCACCCGACACCCGGAATTGTAGTGGATAGCCCACAGGTGGGCCATTTTCCAGCAAGGACACCCGGGTACGCACTTCTGGCAATAACTTTCGAATCTGGTCACTTAAGGATTTGCGGATTTCATTACGGTCTTCCAGCGAGGAAGCCAATACCACAAACTGGGCAAAGCTGGTTTGCGGCAACTGCTGATCGAGCGGTAAATAGAAACGCGGCGATCCCATCCCAATATAAGCCACATAGTTATCAATACCCTCTTGTTTCGATAAAAAGGCTTCAACTTTTTTTACTGCAGCTTCAGTGGCTTTCAGTGATGCACCTTCTTCAAGTTTGAGATCCACCAGAATTTCAGCCCGGTTCGAGGGCGGGAAAAACTGCTGCGGCACCAGCTTAAACATTAAAATAGACAGAATAAAAATTCCGACCGTGGCAGCAATGACAGTTTTACGATAGGTCACACAGGCATNNCGAAAGCCCTGATAAAACCGGGTTTGATAAGGGTCATAATGTTCACCGGCATGATGCACAATCGGCTGAGGTTCTGGCTGTTTGCGTAGACGTGCCCAGAGACGCTGATACCACGGCGCTTTCTGAATTAAATCCTTGTTGAAATCCGGCAGAAGTTTATCGCCTAAATATGGCACAAACAGTACCGCGGCAATCCAGGACACCAGCAATGCAATGGTCACCACCTGGAAAATCGAACGGGTATATTCCCCGGTACTCGAGGCTGCAGTGGCGATCGGCAGAAAACCGGCAGCGGTAATCAGGGTTCCGGTCAGCATCGGAAAAGCCGTGGTGCGCCAGGCATGCCCGGCCGCCTGTAAACGGCTATAACCCTGCTCCATTTTAATCGCCATCATTTCAATCGCGATAATGGCATCATCGACNNGTCATGGCCAGCACCAGCGGAATCGAGAAAGCCACCACCAGACCGGTCCGGAAACCGAGCGAGAAAAAACTGACCAGCAATACGATAATCACCGCTTCTGCCAGCACTTTCATAAATTCGTTAATACTGCGTTTGACTGCCACCGGCTGGTCGGAGACTTTTTGCAGCTCCATGCCGAGTGGCAGGGTTTTTTGCAGGCGGGCGAATTCCTGTTCCAGATTTTTACCCAAGGCAATGATGTCCCCGCCCTTGCGCATCGATACAGCAATACCAATGCCGTTTTCGCCCATAAAGCGCATCCGCGGTTGTGCCGGATCACTAAAGCCTCGATAGACTTCTGCGACATCTCCCAGCTGAATGGTTTTGCCATTGACCAGCAGCGGCATCTGTCTTAATTCTTCAACACTGTTTAATGCACCACTGACCCGCACCTGAATCCGGTCTGAACCGGTTTCAAAAAAACCGGACTGGGTGGTGGCATTTTGCTGCTGCAGGGCTTGCTGAATCGCTATGACTGGAACGCCCAGCTGGATGGCCTTGGTATTGGAAATCTCAATCCAGATTTTCTGGTCTTGCAGGCCAATCAGCTCAACTTTGGCAACATCTTTGACCCGTTGCAGTTGCAACTGTAAGCGGTCGGCGTATTCCTTGAGGGTCGCATAGTCAAAATCTTTACCCTTGAGCACATAAATATTGCCAAAGGTATCGCCGAATTCATCATTAAAGAACGGCCCTTGTACTTCTTGTGGCAATTCATGCCGGATATCGCCCACCTTCTTGCGCACGTTATACCAGACATCAGCGACATCTTTCGAAGCCAGGGAATCCTTGGCAACAAAAGTCACCATGGATTCACCCGGACGCGAATAGGCCATGATGCGGTCATACTGTCCCGTGGTCATCAGTTCCTTTTCAATCCGGTCAGTGACCTGTAGGGATACTTCTTTGGCACTGGCACCCGGCCAATAGGTCTGGATCACCATGACTTTAAAGGTAAAAGGAGGATCTTCACTTTGTGACAGTTTGGAATAAGAGACGATACCGATCAGACCGAGCAGGATCATGAAATACAGCACCAGACCTTTATTTTTTAAGGCCCATTCCGACAGGTTAAAGTTCATGCTTAACTCCCTGCCTGAATGTTCACAGGGCGGTTTTCACGATCAATCGGATTGATTTTTTGCTGGTTACGCAGCAGATGTACGCCGCCAATCACCACATAGTCTTCCGGCTTCAGGCCACTAAGTACAGGAACACTGTCCCGGGCATAGGCACCGAGCTGGACCGGAACTTTACGTAAGGTATGATCCGGCTGGACCACCATGACATAAGCCTGCTGATCCGTTGCCGAGACACTGGATAGCGGCACACTAAGCATATTATCGCGGCTGTGCTGAAAAAACACCCGGGCACTTTGCCCCAGCTGGATCTGGCCATTGCCTTCACGTAAGGAAACTTTAACCCGGAAGGTCCGCGACTGGTCCGCTGCCGGTGAAATCTCGCGAACAAAAGCGGCAAATTTTTCTTCAGGTTTGGACCATAATATCACTGTAGCTGCCTGTCCAACCTTGATCTCCGAAATAGCCTGTTCCGGTACGCCAATCACCACTTCACGCTCACCGGCAATCGCCAGTTCATACGCCGCCTGCCCGGCAGCGACCACCTGTCCTGTTTCAATATTGCGTGCAGTGATCACGCCGTCTTTGGTGGCAGTCAGCTGGTTATAAGCAGTCTGGTTTTTAGCGGTATCATAATTGGATTGTGCCTGCTTCAGATTTGACAGGGCGGTCTTGTACTGGTTTTCGATCGCATCATATTGTGAGCGGCTCACGGCATTGGATGGCAATAACTGCTTGAAACGTTGTAATTCATCCTGAGCAATCTTAGTGGCAGACTGCGCGCTTTCCAGCTGGGCACGTGCTGCATTCAGCTGCAGCTGGGCATCTTTGACATCCAGAGCTGCCAGGACTTGCCCGACTTTGACCTGGTCACCCACATCGGCGAAGCGCTGGGTCACCTGCCCAGCGACCCGAAATGCCAGCGCCGTTTGCTGGCGTGCCTGCACATCACCGGCATAACTTTTTAATTCATGCTGTGAAGTAGTGGGTGTGGCCACCATGACAAAGGGAACTTCCTGTTCTGCTGCAGCAGTATCTTTGCTGCACCCGCTTAAGGTCACGCTGCAAAGCACCACCATGCCAGCCAATACGCTGTAAATCCTGCTCATCTTATTCGCTCTTATCTGATCGTCTTTTTTAGGGCAAACTATGCTGATATATTGAATTGCTTGTTTTTTAATTAATATACCAC
>DFCG01000176.1:0-7773 GCA_002367455.1 Acinetobacter sp. UBA3060
TCCAGCCCTTCACTCACCTTTTCATCTTTCTTCACTTCTGCTTCTTCAGAGCTTAGATCATTCTGCTCTTTTTTGACCAGCTTGACTTGGGTAATCGTGTTATTGCCTTCAATCGCAATATCTTTATCCATGATCGGCTTATCTTTCGAAAGCTCAACTTCGTGAGAGGCACCATTTAGGAGTTTCGGAGTTGCCTGTTGTAACAAACTGGCTGCTTTTTCATAGGCAGCATAAGGAGACAATTGCGAATCCTGATGCTGAATCAGGTATTGACGTGCATGCGAGAATGCTTCCTGAGCTTTCTGATTTACATCCTCGACAAAACGATGGCTATATACAGCGCCAATACCAGCACTCGCCAGAGGCGTCAGTTTGGTTAATCGCTCCAGAATCGAAATTTTTGGCAGATGATTCATCCATTCCCATTTAGCCTCTCCCTCATGACGACTTAACCATTGCTTGATGGCGCTGACATCATTATCAGAACCTAGCATGGCTTGTAACTGCGAGATATCATGAGTTTTAAGTGTATTACTTAAAGCTTTTAAACCTAATAATAAGGTCTGTTTTTCCGCAATCAGGCTCAGGTCAATCTGTCTAAAGATATGCTGGACGATTTCCTGATCATCTTCTTTACTCAGGTCAAAACCATAAGAGCGACCGACTTGATAGATGGTACGCAATGCCATGAGCAAAGAGGCTGGAATATCAATGGCAGTACCAAGCATCCCTGAAGCACCACTTACTGCACCCTGCACCGTTGCAATCCATTTGTTTTGTTCACCTAAAGCCTGTGAAATTCGCTTGGATCGATCGACGTCCTGAGTGAGTTCCTCTAAATCTTTCGCTCCCGCTTCATTCAGAATGGCATCAACCGAACTCGTTTGATTACTGAATTGATTGAGACGGTCATAAAAGTAGTTAGACACTTTTTCGGTTAAATCGGGAGAAACAAAATGCGCGACATTATTCACGGTATTAAAGCGGCGCCCGAGAAGTTGACGAGACACATTTGGAAGATGCTCACGAAGCATTTGCTGAGGATTGTCATATTTTTTAGCTGAAAAAGCGCTTTTCGTCTTCGCCGAACCGTCAATCACCTGATCGGAGCTGGAAGGCTTCAGCGCTTTAGTCACCGAATCCGGCGCAACATGATTCAATAAATCCAATCCAGTTGAACTGAACTTTTTCGCCACTCCAAAGGCATTCGAAATCAGACCATTAGATTGTTTATTATTAGCATTTACCATTTTTTACCTCAGCATTCATGTGCTTGTATTTGGTATAAATACTAGGTGTAGTCAACGTTTATCTCAACTTTATTCTGTTTCATTTAGTAAAACCCCTACATGCCGACTCACAAACTCAACCGACTGTCACACGGCATAACATTTGCCATAAGATTTCAAAAGTCTTTCTGCTATCATGTTCCCCATCATGAAATAAGGCTAAGCGCTGGATTGGGCGATTTTAAAACCCAGATATCTGCCGCTGAGCATAGAGCAAACTATAAGGATCTGTAGATGAAACGTGTTGTCATCACTGGCATGGGTATCAACTCATGTATTGGTAATACATTAGAGGATGTAAACCATTCTTTACAAAACGGGATTTCAGGAACACGTTTTAATCCGACTTATGCTGAACTCAATTTCAAAAGTCATGTTAGTGCTGCAGCCGAGCAGGATTTCGACGGGATCGACCGCAAACTGAAACGCTTTATGGGCGTATGTGCNNGTTATTGAAATGAACGAATTATTGCAAACCAAAGGTGCGCGTAAAGTCGGTCCTTTCTTTGTACCACGTAATATGACCAACACCATTACGGCTAACGTTGGCGTTGCATTCAAATTACAAGGCGTGGCGCATACCATTACCAGTGCATGTGCAACCTCTGCCGATGCCATCGGTTATGCCTACAACCTGATTCAACTCGGTAAACAAGATTTAATGCTGGCAGGTGGCGGTGAAGAAGATCACTGGTCACAAAGCTTGTTGTTTGATGCGATGGGCGCACTTTGCTCTAAATACAATGACAGCCCTGAAACAGCATCACGCCCTTATTCTGCAGACCGTGACGGTTTCGTGATTGCCGGTGGTGGTGGTTTTGTGATCCTTGAGTCTTTGGAACATGCGAAAGCGCGTGGCGCAAATATCTTAGCTGAAGTGGTTGGTTATGCAGCCAACTCGGATGGTGCCGACATGGTTGCACCATCTGGTGAAGGTGCAACGCGTTGCGTACTAATGGCTTTAGAAGAAGCAAAACAACACGGTGTCGATAAAATTGACTATGTAAATACGCATGGTACTTCTACTCCAGCGGGTGACATCACAGAACTTAAAGCAATGGAACGTGCTTTCGGTGAAGGTCAGGTTCCCCCACTCAGCTCAACCAAGTCAATGACGGGTCACAGTCTTGGCGCTGCTGGTGTTCAGGAAGCGATTTATTCGGTTCTGATGATGCAAAATGACTTTATTGCTCCAAACATCAACGTGACCGAGCTGGATGAAGGCGCGAAACCGTTTGATATCGTGCTTGAAAAACGTGACGCAAAATTGAATACTGTGATGAGTAACAGTTTCGGTTTCGGCGGCGTAAATGCTTGTCTCATTTTCAAAAAATGGGAAGGCTAAGCTGCCCAGTTTAGGGTGACTTGATGGATGCTCCTTCTGATGCTTTCTTGTGGGTAAAAGCATTACATATTATTGCAGTAGTTTGCTGGTTCGCGGCTTTGTTCTACTTGCCACGGTTATATGTTTATCATGCCATGAGCGAAGATGCCATCAGTCATCAACGCTTTGAAGTCATGGAACGCAAGTTGTACCGTGGCATCATGTGGCCAGCCATGTTGGCCACCTTGATTACGGCACACTTTCTGGTGGATTGGGGTGATGCAACGCGTCATTACCATGAAGCCTTATGGTTTTACCTTAAAGTTGGCCTGGTCGGCTTATTGGTGATTTACCATCTGGTGTGTGGTTATTACCGCAAGAAGCTGATTGGTAATGCACACTACAAGTCACACAAGTTTTGGCGTTATTTTAATGAGATGCCAACCNNATGATGCTCCAGATACTAATAAACAGGATCACACACAGCGAACTTGCCAGAGTAAAAGCTTCCATGGTGTTTGGTACAAAATACTGAAATGCTGCCCCCAACATAATAAAAGCACAGGAGAAAAATAACCCTGTGGCTGGTACTGCCCGACTAGATAACCGCGCTAAAGCTTGAGGCGCCTGTCCATCACGTGCCAAACCAAACAACATACGACTGGTCGAGAATACCCCACTGTTCATAGAGGACATCACTGACGACAATACCACCAGGTTCATGATAATGGCTGAAGTTGGAATACCGGCATACAGGAACAAACTCACAAATGGACTTTGATCCGCAGGAATCAAATGCCATGGTGTAACTGACATGATCATCAGCAATGACAATACATAGAACAGAATGATCCGCGTAGGAATGGCGTTGACCGCTTTGGGTAAATTCTTTTCCGGATCTTTGGTTTCTGCCGCCATCGTACCGAGCAGTTCCACCCCGACAAAGGCAAACATGGCAATCTGGAAGCCTGCCAGAAAACCAGTAAAGCCTTTGGGAAATAAGCCACCATGCGCCCAGACATTACTAAAGCTGGCGACGGCGCCACTCGGTGCCTGAAAACCGCTAAACACCATATAACCACCGACAAAGATCAAACCAAGAATGGCTAAAATCTTGATTAGTGCGAACCAGAATTCAATCTCACCAAACAGTTTTACCGTCACCAGGTTAATCGCGAGAATAAACAGCACACAACCCACACTAATCATGGCCTGCCCCATCGGGGTAAAGGCCATGCCTTCAGGCAGCCAGAAACTCAAATAGTTAATAATCGCCGCGAGATCAGCAATCCCTACCAGCACCCAACCCAGCCAGTACGACCAGCCAATATAATAGCCAGCACCCGGCCCGATCAGGTCATGGGCCATATCAATAAAGGATTTGTAATGCAGATTGGACAACAGCATTTCACCCAACGCACGCATCAGGAAGAAGAACATGCCACCAATGATCATATAAATGATCAAAATTGAAGGGCCTGCCAGGGAGATGGTTTTTCCCGATCCCATAAACAGGCCGGTACCGATACAGCCACCAATGGCGATTAACTGCAAATGTCGGTTAGAGAGTTTTCGTTGTAACTCATGCGGCGACGATTTTACGTCTTCTGTGTCCGGGGTGGTTTTCATTTTTACATCCTTTTTAATCTTTACAACAGCATCAAGCTGAATTTACAACGTTCAGTCCTCGAACGCTTATTATGACATTTTCATACTTTTTACTGCGATGTTCAGTGAGATTTACTGCACTAAAACGACTTAAATCATTGCATGGGAGATTTCAATATCAAAAATTCAATTAAGCTCGAGCTGCAATGACTGCAATTTCAATCAGCCAGTCCGGATTAACCAAATCTGCCTGAATCGTGGCACGTGCCGGCGTGCCATGACCTTGTAACCACTCTACCCAAAGCTGATTCACAGTTTGAAAATCATCCAGATTTTTCACGAACAGTTGTGCAGAAAGCAGCTGGCTTTTATCAGTATTGGCCAATGCAAGCAATTCCTCAATTTTTGCAAAGACTTCCAGTGTTTGTCCGCGTACATCCAGATCCGTGCTATTCGGCACCTGACCCGATAGATACACGGTTTGCTGATGAATCGTCACCGCACTCATGATTTGATTGCTGTTGAGTCGCTGAATAGCTGTATTGTCCTGTGTCATGTTGATCTTCCTTGTTTGGGATATTTAAATAAAATTTAAATTAAAAATTTAAGCGTCAATCTGGAAATGAACCCGAGCGGTCACTGCACACATCAGCTCATAGCCGATGGTACCTGAACTGGCCGCCACGTCATCAATCGGCAAAACCACACCTTGGGAAGATTGCCCCCAAAGTACCACTTCACTACCGACATTCGTCTGCGGCAGTGCAGTCAGATCTACGGCCAGCATATCCATACTGATTCGACCCAATGTGTGCGTTTTCATTGAATCGACCAGCACAGGCGTACCCGTCGCCGATAGTCGTTGATAACCATCCGCATAACCACAGGCCACAATCCCGATCCGCATTTCCTGCGTGGCAATAAATTTGGAACCATAGCCAATGCTCTGACCTGACTGGATCATTTGAATGGCGATAATTTCACTGCGTAAGCTCATGCTCGGTTGCAGATTCCAGTCTTGAATCGTGTGTGTTGGATAATCTGGTGAACTGCCATACAGCATGATGCCGCTACGTACAATATCGGAATGAAGGGTTTGATGATGCCGCAGAATGGCTGCGCTATTGCTGAGTGATGTTTTACCCTCAAGTCCCTGAATGGTCTGGCGAAAAATCAGGTTTTGATGCTGAATCCCGTCCACGCCAAAACGCTCGCCATCCGCATCGGAGAAATGGGTCATATGCGTGATTGAACGGACAGTGTTCAGCTGATGCAGCTCCTGCCAGATTTCTACATATTGCTGTGGCTCGAAACCCAGACGGTTCATGCCGCTGTTCATTTTCAAGTACACCTCAAAATGTGCATCCGGCGCTATTTCAGCAAACTGTTTTAGCCATTGCACTTGATGCCGGGAATGAATGGCAAAGCTCATTTCATGCTTCGCACATTCGAATAAATCCGCTAGAGCAAAAACACCCTCGAGCAACATTAGTGGCTTCTTGCATCCCAGCGCACGTAGGCGCGTGCCCTCTTCAATATCCAGAAAAGCAAAACCGTCCGCACCCTGAAATGCCGCATAAACCCGTTCAATCCCATGCCCATAGGCATTGGCCTTGACCACGGCAAATACCTGACTATTGGGCATACATTGGCGCGCCACACTTAAATTATGCGCAAGCGCCTGTTGATGAATGATCGCAGTAATGGGACGTGGCATACATTCCTCCTTGAATATTCCGCCTCAGATGGTCTTAAGCTGCTTGGTGATAGCGCGCCAATGACAGACCTTCGGTACTAATTTCAGGATCACGGGCCAAGACCAGATCGCTGATTAATTTCCCTGAACCACAAGCCATGGTCCAGCCTAGCGTGCCATGTCCGGTATTCAGGAACAGGTTTTTAAAGCGAGTTTTTCCAATAATTGGCGTACTGT
The DNA here is from genome assembly GCA_002367455.1 of Acinetobacter sp. UBA3060. Classification (GTDB taxonomy): domain Bacteria; phylum Pseudomonadota; class Gammaproteobacteria; order Pseudomonadales; family Moraxellaceae; genus Acinetobacter. The sequence goes on from DFCG01000176.1 coordinate 6,155, forward strand.
CCGGGGTCATTGGACGCAAGCCTGTCCAGAAGCTGGCCTGATTCATATCGCCCCCTGGGAATAAATCACGGGTCACCATTTCCAGCGTGCCGCGACGGTCTTCATTCAGACCTAGGTTAAAACCACTCAGTTCCGCCATTCCACCGACGCGAATGCGCTGGTCAAAACGTGTAATCGCAATTTTATAGGTTTCATCCAGCACGGTAGATTGCGGTGCGAAGGCCGGATCTAAAATAGGAATCGTCAATGAATAACCTTTTACTGGATATACCGGTAAATTCAGTTCAAGCGGTTTGAGGAAATCACGTGAATAACTACCAAAGGCCAGCACGTATTTATCTGCAGTGAGCACCTGACCATTCACCAGAACGCCCTTAATCTGGTCACCTTCTACAATCAGCTTTTCAACGTTTTGATTGAACTTAAACTCTACACCCATCCCTTTGGCATGTTCTGCCAGGGCATTGGTAAACAGATAGCAGTCACCTGTTTCATCATTGGGTAAATGAAGACCACCCACCAGTTTGTCTTTTGCCTGTGCCAATGCCGGTTCTACACGCGCCAGTCCATCGCGATCCAGCAGTTCAAACTCAACTCCAGTTTCCTTCAGAACTTCGATATCGCGCTGAACTGCATCCAGCTGCGCATCTTTACGGAAAATCTGCAAAGTACCTTTCGCGCGGTTTTCATAAGAGATGCCAATATCACGGCGCAAATTACGTAAACAGTCACGGCTGTATTCAGCCACACGCACCATCCGTTCTTTATTGACTGCATAATGCTGGGCATTACAGTTTTTCAGCATTTGTGCCATCCACTGCAATTGCCACAAGCTGCCATCGACATTAATCGCCAACGGTGCATGATGCTGAAACATCCATTTGACTGCCTTAAATGGAATACCTGGTGCAGCCCAAGGGGTCGAATATCCTGGAGAAATCTGCCCGGCATTACCGAAGCTGGTTTCTTGCGCCGGACCTGCCTGACGATCCAACACAGTCACGGTTGCTCCCTGCTGCGCCAGATAGTAAGCGCTTGCCACACCAATCACACCACTACCTAAAACCAATACGCGCATTACCTTAACCCTCAAACATCTTTTCAGTTTATTTCACTAGTATATTTTTGCTTTAATAGTTAAATTCACTATATTCAGACTGTATATTCAGTGAAATAAATATTTTTTCGGGCAGAATTAAAAAAAAGAGGGAAATATTGATGCGCAAATTAGACCGCATTGACCGCATGATTCTGGATATCCTGCAACGCGATGGCCGGATTGCCATTAGCGAACTTGCAGCACGCGTCAATCTATCGACCACGCCCTGTTCAGAGCGGGTAAAACGGCTAGAGCGCGAAGGCATCATCATGGGCTATTACGCCCGTTTAAATCCGGAAATGCTGGAGCGCAACCTGCTGGTTTTTCTGGAAATCAAACTCTCCGCCAAATCAGGAGATGTCTTTGATCAGGTGGCTCGTAATCTGACTGAGATTCCAGAAGTCCTGGAATGCCATTTAATTTCCGGTGATTTTGATTATCTGGTCAAAGCACGTTTAAAAGAAATGAGTGCTTATCGCCGTTTACTGGGGGATTTACTGAAAAAACTGCCCGCTTCTGC
>DFCG01000178.1:0-287 GCA_002367455.1 Acinetobacter sp. UBA3060
GGCAAAGCCAAATTGCGGATGTTTCTGATCCATCTCAATCATCTGATGATCACGGGTTACTTTCGCCAGAATACTGGCTGCTGAAATTTCAGCATGTAGCGCATCACCACCCACTACGGCATCACAGCTCATGCAAAGGCCTTGAGGGACTTTATTACCATCGACCAAAACATGCTCAGGCTGAACTGGCAAAGCTTCTACAGCACGACGCATGGCCAGCAAAGAAGCTTGCAAAATATTATGTTCATCAATCTCTGCCGCAGAAGCCTCAGCAATGGCCCATGCCA
>DFCG01000178.1:305-19633 GCA_002367455.1 Acinetobacter sp. UBA3060
ACTAATGGCCCACGCCCTGCTTCATCTACACCAGCAATCTTCATGTCTATTTTTCCATAAAAAATAGGCTGAACCAGTCAGCCTATTTCAATTTAATCTTGGCTTAGTTTACAGCTTCAGCCACACAAGCGTTAATGGTTTTTGCAACCACATTGCCGACAATCGTCGCACGTGCTGCCGGGTCAATTGCTGCAGTCGCCAAATCTACCGCTGTTACACTTTGTGGCGCTTTTTCACTGACACAGCCACAAATTTCAGTCTGGATATTCTGCTTTTGGGTCGTAGTCATTAGACGTGTAGCTGTTTGCCATGCTGGAATATTATTCAGCTCAGTCGTACATTTTGCATTGATCGCGATTTTAAGCGCAGCCCCACCCAGCTGTTGAGTCGTAGTTTGCGTTTCAGGGCTACCTGTTGTTGCACAAGCCGATAAAACCAAAGTAAGCGGAGCAAGTGCAGCCAATAATTTTTTCACAGATCTGTTCCTTGTTTATTCATATATGAAGCGTGACGCTATTGTGCCGAAATTCACCTGAATAAGAAATCTATAAATCATCCTGAATGTTTAATCTGCACCCAGCCATTTCAATAGATGTTGCATGAAAGCCACCATAGCGTTGCAGATTTGGAATTGCTGAGTTGATTCGCCCTTTGCTAAGGTGCATCCATCTTTGAGGGCAATCGAAAATCACATGGAAAAAGTACAATATTACACGCGCACGGCACAATGGTTGCACTGGATCATGGCAGTTATCTTTATTGCGGCCTGGCTGATTGGTTTTTATAGTGGGAATTTTTTAAGTTATGAGGTCGATGGCAGCTTTAAAGGCGATGTCATCACCCTGCATAAAAATATCGCCACCACCATTATTTTCCTACTGGTTGTGCGAATTTTCTGGCGTTATACCCATCCTGCCCCTGAACTACCGGACACTATGTCACCCCGGATGAAAACTTTGGCACATGCAGGTCATCTGGCTTTGTATTTTATGCTGATTGCTCTACCTGTCACCGGCTGTTTATATAGCTGGAGTCTGGGCTATCCAGCACCAGTGCTATATTTATTTAACCTGCCGGCACTGATTGCAGAAAATCCGGCTGTAACCGCGATCGTAAAACCCCTGCATATCTGGCTTTCCTGGGCAGTTGGCTTACTTTTAGTTGGACATATTTTCGCAGCACTGAAACATCATTTTATCGATAAAGATCATGTACTCAACAGCATGACCCGACAATCCGAATCTTCTAAAAAATAATCTGCAAAACCACACTCAATCAGCTTTCATTGCAAAGCTGATTTTATTTTAAGAACTCGGTCATGCAGCCTTTCAGACTGTTTGCAATAGCCTGTTGCGTGAGTTTTGACTTTACTTCTTCATCCAGAGTCGCTTTCAGTAAAGTGCTTGCCGGAATATCCTTGAGTGCATGCTCACCTACACATGAACAGACATTCTGTTCAAGTTCAGCTTTATTTTTGTCCTGCATAAAATAGGTCGAGGCAGTCCAGAATTTAGATGCTTTCAATTCTTTTGCACATTGGTATTCAATCACGGGTTTTAAAGTACGCTGTGTCAAAGTCATATCTGCATTTGAGCAGGCAGATATCAACACGCTACTGATGAGNNATCGGTAATAAAAGAGGCTTCAAATGAGTTAATGGCCAACTGCTTGAGTTCCTCATTGCTTAAATCCAGTGCTTCAGCAATGGCAATAAAATTGTCATTCATATAACCACCAAAATAAGATGGATCATCTGAATTGACTGTAACGTGCACGCCTTGTTGCAAGAGGCGACGGATATTATGCTGCTGCATATCATCCACGACGCAGAGTTTCAGGTTTGACAATGGGCAAACTGTCAGTGGCATCTTTTCTGCGATCAGGCGCTGCATTAACTCCGGATCTTCTTCCGAACGAACCCCATGATCAATACGATTCACTTTCAGCAAATCTAAAGCTTCCCAGACATAAGCTGCCGGACCTTCCTCACCTGCATGTGCTACAACCAAGAAACCTGCTTCACGCGCTTTAGCAAAGACACGTTCAAACTTTGAAGGTGGATGCCCGACTTCACTTGAATCCAGACCGACCGCAATAATCTGGTCTTTATAAGGTAAGGCCTGTTCCAGTGTTGCAAATGCAGCATCTTCACTTAAATGACGCAAGAAACACATAATCAGATGTGAACTGATACCAAGTTTAGTTTTGGCATCATCACAGGCTTTTTGCAAGCCGTTGATCACGGTTGAAAAAGCAACACCACGGTCGGTATGGGTTTGTGGATCAAAGAACATTTCAGTATGCACGACCCGGTCTTCAGCACATTTTTCAAAATACGCCCAAGCCAGATCATAAAAATCCTGTTCATGAATCAATACAGCTGCACCAGCATAATAAATATCCAGGAACGACTGAAGATTATGAAAGTTATACGCCTGTTTAACTTCTTCAACAGATTTATACGGGATGGCAATTTTATTACGCTGAGCGATCGCAAACATTAGCTCAGGCTCAAAAGTGCCCTCAATATGAACATGAAGCTCAGCTTTTGGCAAAGCTCGAATCAACTCAAGACGGTTCATCGCTTCTCCTCATGAAACCTAAAATAATAAAAAAAGGGTGCAAACTGAGTTTACACCCTTTCCAAATCTAGAAAAATTAGCCGCCAAATAGTGCGAATTTAAGCGTCCATAGTACTGCAATAATCCAGACCATATACGGTACAGTTGATGCCTTACCGGTTAACAATTTGATCAGTGCATAGCTAATGAAGCCCATCGCAATACCATCCGCAATCGAATAGGTAAATGGCATAAATACAATGGTTAAAAATGCAGGGACTGCTTCTGTAATATCTTCCCAGTCAATATGCACGATACCTTGAATCATTAAGACACCGACAAATAACAGCGCTGGCGCTGTTGCAAAGCTTGGTACAGACTGTGCCAATGGTGCCAGGAACAAACAGGCAACAAACAGGATACCGACTACGACAGCAGTTAGACCTGTACGGCCACCGGCTGCTACGCCTGCAGAAGATTCAATGTATGGTGTAGTCGATGAGGTACCTAAAGCTGCACCTGCAACAATTGCAGAAGAGTCAGCAAAAAGTGCTTTTTTCAAACGCGGCAGTTTGCCATCTTTCAACAAGCCTGCACGGTGTGAAACACCTACGAGCGTACCGGTTGAGTCAAACAGATCTACCAGAAAGAAGACAAAAATCACGCCAATTAAACTGGCAGTGAACAGACCTTCAAAGCTCATTTGCATAAATGTAGGTGCAATCGATGGCACTGCGCCAACCACACCTTTAAATTCACTCAGACCCAATGCTGCTGAAATACCGGTTAACACCAAAATACTGATGATGATCGCACCACGCACTTTAAAGTGATGCATCACAACAACCAGAAGGAAACCAAATAATGCAAGTAAAACCGATGGTTGTTTTAAATCACCCAAACCTACCAATGTAGCGGGATTATCCACAATCAGGCCGGCATTTTTCAAAGCAATCAGCGCAAGAAATAAGCCAATACCACCACCGATGGCCAGTTTCAGCGACATTGGAATCGCATTGACAATGGCTTCACGGATTTTGAACATGCTGATCGCAATAAACACAAGACCGGAGATAAACACAGCCCCGAGTGCTGTTTGCCAAGGCACACCCATTCCCAAACATACAGAATAGGTAAAGAAGGCATTCAAGCCCATGCCTGGTGCAAGTGCAATTGGATAATTTGCAATCAAGCCCATGACTAAACAGCCAATCGCGGCTGCAAGACAGGTTGCTACAAAGACAGCCCCATGATCCATCCCCGTTTCGGACAAAATCATCGGATTGACAATAATGATGTAACACATCGTTAAGAATGTAGTTACACCGGCAAGAACTTCTGTACGGAAACTGGTTTTGTTTTCACTCAGTTTAAACAGACGTTCAAGCATACTTTCTGAAGATGGATTAGGAGTCGTCATGACCTAGCCCCTATTGAGTAAACTTAATGCTTTAAGCAAGCCGTCAAATAAATGAAACTTTATAAAAAAATTCATCAATTTTAAGGATGTGTTAGCAACGAATATGCCAGCATAGCCATTTGACGGGTTAAAATGTTGGAACAGCTTACAGCCCCAGGGCTATGCTATAAAAACCCAAAAAAAATCTAAACAAAAAAGCTGCATAACCTTTATGCAGCTTTATTTTCTCGATTTAAATCAAATGCTTAACAAGATGAATTCTGCTTCATCCTGATCGTTGGCAAATTATAACACATTGATTTCTTATTGCTTATTTGATTTTACACTTTATTAGAAATTAATATATTCCAGTTGAATATTTAAAAAATTTTATTATATTTATTATGGTTTTAATTTTATTAATCCAGCCCAATTGGCGGGAGGAAGATATATAACCTGCTTAATGTCGATGCCGATTGGATTCCAGCAATTTGCTTGAATCACGTCCATCGTTCAAGACATGACGGATCTTTTCATATTTTCTGATTTCTGACTGTTTATGGACACAAAATCCTAATAAACTGATCATTAAGGCAAAAACAGGGATAGCATATATTTTCATTTTTATTATGCTGCTTTGTAACACTATGCAATTATGCTAACAAAAAACCTAACAAACTTGTGACATAGTTTACATTTAATCCGATAGAAGGCATTTATTTATCTTCTAAAGATTAATTTTATGTCGTTTTATTTATTAATACTTAATTAATTTATAATTCTTTTTTCAAAAAATCGATCCTATTAAAAATCCTTTTAAAAAAAACTAAATAATTGAATTTAATATATTTTTTAAACAACCTAAAAGAAGTTTATTCAAAATTAAAATATGTAGATAAATGAAATCTAACCTATTCAATAGAACTTATTTCGGTTTATTTTATCGGCCTTTTCCAAGAATGCTCAACTTTAATTTTTAAAATAAAATGATCTAAATAAGGGAGATTTTGCGAGGGATTTCAAAGTGTTTAACGATATTTTTTATTTTTAACTATCTTGAAGTTTTCATTATGCAGTTCATCCACACTTCACTCATCATAGAGTCAAATCGTTGAACACTAGTTAAGAAGCTAACCATGATAAAGACATCCCAATATCCGGCATACATATCCTCATGCTGGATACTGGGAATCATCTCATTTATGCACTCAGTTGTTCATCACGCTTGAACACCAGTTCTCCTTTGAGTGAACTGTCTGCATCAAAATAATAGCCATCAGTATTAAAAGCTTTTAGCCCCTCTATACGATCAATTTTATTTTCAATCATAAAACGCGCCATGAGACCGCGTGCTTTTTTGGCATAGAAACTAATCACTTTATATTTGCCATTTTTCTGATCCAGAAATACCGGCTTGATAATGTCTGCCTGAATTTTGCACTCGTTGACTGATTTGTAATATTCATCAGAGGCGATATTCACCAGGATTTCAGAATTTGCTGCTGCTAGATCCTGATTAATCAGATCAGTAATGTGATGTGCCCAGAAGTCATATAGGTTATGCCCGCGGGAATTGGCCAATTTGGTTCCCATTTCCAGACGGTACGGCATCATCAAATCCAAGGGACGTAAGAGTCCATATAATCCAGACAACATGCGTAAACGGTCTTGTGCATAGTGCAGATCTTCATGTTTTAAACTATAGGCATCCAGACCTGTATAGACATCGCCTTTAAATGCAAAAATCGCCTGACGGGCATTGGCTAAATTAAAATCCGGTTGCCAGTCATTAAAACGTGCGGTATTTAAAGTGGCAATTTTTTCACTAACACTCATTAAGCTGGAAATTTCTGTTGCAGAAAGTGTGCGACAAACGTTGATCAAGTCCTGTGAATGTTCTAATAATCTCGCTTGAGTAAATTGGTCAGTCGGTAATGGAGTATCGTAATCGAGAGTTTTGGCTGGAGAAATTAAAGCGAGCATGGCAACCTGGTCAAAAAATGATTAATCAAACTATATCAGTCTGCTTATTTTAATTCCAATTCATGTTTTTATTCACCATAATCGTTAAAATGCACGATTCTCCTGTTAATCATCGGTTTTTATATGCCCGAGCAAATTTTTCTTCAAGGGCCTGCGGGTCAGATTGAAGTTTTTGTGGATTATCCTCAGGGTGAAGTGAAAGGATTCGCGGTAGTTTGTCACCCCCATCCATTGCAAGGCGGTACACCACAACATAAGGTTCCGGTTTTACTGGCACAAATGTATCTGGAACGTGGCTGTATTGTGTATCGTCCAAGTTTCCGTGGTTCTGGTCAAAGTGAAGGTATACATGACGAGGGCTTCGGTGAGACGGATGATGTATTAGAAGTCATTCGGTTCGCTCGTAACCAGCATATTGCCCTGCCTTTTTATGCAGGTGGTTTTAGTTTTGGTGCGCATGTCATGGCAAAAAGCTATGCAGCCTTACCCGTAGAACTGCAACCAAAGCAAACCATTTTATGTGGTCTGCCGACTGCAACAGTGGCTGGTATTCGCCATTATGTTACACCTGCAATTAAAGGCGACATTCTGTTCATTCATGGCGAAGCCGATGAAGTGACTTTGCTCTCAGATATGATTGAATGGGCAAAGCCACAACGCCATTTAGTGACCGTATTACCTGGTGCCAATCATTTTTTTACCGGATATTTAAAGCAATTGCGGATCGCAATGACCCGGTACTTAGCGCTTGGTTAAATAAAAAACCCATCAGATGATGGGTTTTTTATTAAAAGACAAAATCTTCTGCAAAAATTTCATACATCACAGCCCGATATTTAGGCTTATCGATGTAGCGGATAATTTTTCCGCCCAAGCGTTCTGCAATTTTACGGCTAGCCCAGTTTTCTTCTGCTACCGGGTAGCTTAAAACTTGAATCCCTAATGTATTGAAAGCATAAGCCACAACACAATGCACTACCTCATGTCCATAATGATGACCATGTGCAGTTTCACGAATCCAAATACCGACTTCAGGTATTTCATCATGAAGTCGATGCAAACCACATAGCCCAATAAATTCTTGTGTTTCAATATGACGGATCACAAATACATATTCTTTATAATCAGTCATATTTTCCAGCCAATTTTGCCAGACTGTTGCAAATCCCTGTTCAGATTGTGGTGGGTCCCACGCCATAAAACGTGTCAAACTCGGCGTAATTGAAGCATAAGTTTCTTTGGCATCGGCTGATTTAAAACAATTCAGGATCAAGCGTTTACTTTGCAGTGTAGGCAAAGCTGATTGAGTCTGTTGAATTAGCTCTTCCATTCAAACTCGCTAAAGCGTTCCTGCTCTTTTAGAGAGGTTTCCACTGCCTGTGCAAGCTGATTAAGCAAACTTCTTTCGGTGATACGATCCAGCCAGTCCTGTTCTTCTTCAGGATATGAGGCAATCTCACAGACCAGATGCCCTTGTTCATCTCTGGTTTCGCAACTCACTGATAAAGGCAGCGCATGTTCTTCTACGCTGACGGCAACCTGAGCACCACTTTGGCTTAAGGTCTGAAAACCGTATTTACCTAATTTTTCGGCAAGTAAATGTGCTACATATTCCTGGGTTTCTTGACCATCCCGTGGTGTTTGGCTCTGGGTATTGGCCATGAATTTTAATTTTCGCATCGCTACTTCCAAATGGCTTTTTTCTTATATGGGTTTAGCATAAGCAATATAAACAAAACAGCCAAGCAAAAGCTTGGCTGTTTCACATAATTTTAAAAATTATTCTGATACTTGAATTGGCAGTCCTGCGATTGAGGTCAATTCTGTGAAGGTCGGGAAACTGGTTGCGACCGTTTCGGTTCCGACAATCTTGATCTGCTCCGAATTACGCAAACCGGCAATCGAAAAACTCATCGCGATACGGTGATCGTGATGCGATTCAATTTCACCACCCGTAAAGATTGGCAACCAGTCACCGGACTTACCCTTACCTTCAATGATGATGCCATCTTCAGTTGGGGTACAGTCGATGCCCATGGTTTGAAGACCATCTGCCATGACCTGAATACGATCCGATTCTTTCACGCGAAGCTCGGCAGCACCGGTCAAAATTGTCTGACCTTCAGCACATGCAGCGGCAATGAATAGCGCCGGGAATTCATCAATTGCTAATGGCACCTGATCTTCCGGCATATGAATCCCTTTTAATGTACGTGTACCACGAATACGGATATCAGCAATCGGTTCACCGCCTGCAATACGCTCGTTTTCAACTGTAATGTCCGCACCCATTTGCTTGAGGATTTCAATCACACCAGTACGGGTCGGGTTAATGCCTACCGCTTCAAGGGTGACGTCCGAATTTTCAGTAATGGCCGCACCCACCATAAAGAAGGCTGCTGAAGAAATATCTGAAGGCACTTGAATGTTGGTACCCACTAACTTGCCGCCACCTTGCAGGGAAATTCGGTTGCCTTCTGTTTTCACTTCATAACCAAATGCACGCAGCATACGTTCAGTATGGTCGCGTGTTGGTTCTGGTTCAGTCACCGAAGTTTCACCTTCCGCCCATAGACCTGCAAGTAGAATCCCTGATTTCACCTGAGCAGAGGCCATTGGCAAATCGTACTGAATCCCTTTAAGGTTTTGATTGCCGGTGATGGATACAGGTGGTGTACCGCGTTCACCTGTGGTCTGAATTTGCGCACCCATTTCACGTAAAGGCTTGGCAATACGCTCCATTGGACGCTTGGATAAAGATGCGTCACCAGTCATGACTGAATCAAATTTTTGTGCAGCCAGCATACCCGACAACAAACGCATTGAAGTGCCCGAGTTGCCCATATAAATGGCAGACTGTGGCGCTTTAAGGCCATGCATGCCAACACCATGAATGGTCACTTCACCATTTTTAGGGCCTTCAATGCTCACACCCATATCACGGAAAGCTTGCAGTGTCGCTAGAGCATCCTCACCTTCCAAAAAGCCGGTCACATGTGTGGTACCTTCTGCAATCGCACCAAACATGATCGAGCGATGTGACACAGATTTGTCACCTGGCACGGTAAATTTACCCTGAAATTTCTTGGCACCCGGCTGAATGGTAAATTGTTGTGTCACTTTATTTTTCTCCATGAAAGGTTTCTTGGCGAGCATATGGTTGAAATGCTGGCGAGCTGCCTGCGCATGACCCAATAAGCCCATCAATGCGTGGGAATCTTCATCTTCAATCAATTTGCGGATAATCGCGAGCTGCTGTTCAAAGCCATCTACAGCATTCAGAACGGCTTTTTTATTAGCAAAAAAGATGTCATGCCACATTTGTGGATCGCTGGCGGCAATTCGCGAGAAATCCCGAAAACCACCCGCAGCATAACGAAATATATCTAAATTGTCTTCACGCTTGGCCAATTGTTCAACCAAGTTGAATGCCATAAGATGCGGAAGATGACTGGTATGCGCCAGCACTTCATCGTGCTTGTCGACATCCATGCAAATCACTTCGGCTTTCGCCGCTTGCCACAGCTGAATCAGTTTATCGACGGCCCAGTCTGCACTGCTTGGCAGTGGCGTCAAGATCACCTTGTGATTGGCAAATAAATCAACTTTACCTGCATGCACCCCGGTATGCTCGGCACCTGCAATCGGATGGCCCGGTACAAAACCTTCAGGCAGTTCATCGCCAAAAACCGCTTTCGCTGCATCGACCACATTACCTTTGGTACTACCCACATCAGTAATAATGGTATTGGCAGATAAATAAGGCTTGATAGCTTCCAGCACCTTTTGCGTGGCACGTACCGGCAATGCCAGTACCACCAGATCAGCGCCTTTGACCGCCTCTACAGGATCGGCATAGCCTTCGGAAATCAGGCCAAGAGATTTAGCATCTTCCAAAGTCTTTTGTGAACGTGTCGATGCAACGATGTCATTGGCCAAATGCTCGGCTCGAATGACACGCGCCAGACTTGAACCAATCAGTCCAAGCCCGATAAATGCAACTTTTTCAAACAGTGGCTGCGACATGGTTTAAGCTTTTGCCTCTAAACCGAGTACTTTAGCCAATGCGCTCAAGAATTTCGCATTTTCTGCTTCAGTACCAATCGATACGCGAATGTGATTTGAAATACCAACCGGACGCACAATCACCCCTTGTTTGAGCAAACCATTGAAGGTTGCTGATGGGTCTGCCTGTACATCTACCAGAATAAAGTTGGCACGTGAAGGCACATAGTTAAGACCCAAAGCCTTAAAGCCAGCTTCAAGTTGCGCCATACCGGCTTTATTCACTTCACGAGAACGCGCGATAAAGTCTTCATCTTTCAGTGCAGCCACCGCAGCGACCATCGCTAAATGGTTGACATTAAATGGTTGACGAATACGGTTCAGGTAATCTGTCACTTCAACTGAAGCCAGAGCAAAACCAACACGTAGTGCAGCCAAACCATAACACTTCGACAAAGTACGGCTAACGATCAGGTTTGGATATTGCGCAAGGAATTTCAAGCTGTTGAAGTTTTCCGGGAAATATTCCACATAGGCTTCATCCAGAACCACGATGACATTAGCAGGAACTTTTTGCATGAAAGCTTCAAATTCAGCTTCTTCGAACCAGGTTCCCGTCGGATTATTCGGGTTTGCAATGAAAACGAGTTTGGTGTTGTCCTGAATGGCAGCCGCCATTGCTTCCAAGTCATGCGAGAAGCCTTTAGCTGGTACTTCAATCGCTTGCGCATTAATGGCTTGAGTTACCAATGCATAAACCGCAAAAGCATGCTGGCTATACACCACCGAATCATTTTCTGAAACGAATGCACGGGCAAACATTTCCAGTAAGTCGTTTGAACCATTCCCCAAGGTAATCTGATCATGATTAAAACCAAACTGGGTTTTGATCTGATCTTTCAGGATAAAACCACCACCATCTGGATAACGGCCAATTTCAGCAATTTCCGCAGCGACCGCTTCTTTGACTTTATCTGAACAACCCAGCGGGTTTTCATTTGAAGCCAGTTTAACGATATCAGTAAGACCCAACTCGCGCTCAAGTTCACTGATCGGCTTACCCGGTTGATATGGCTTTAATTTTGAGATGCCTGAATTAGCTGGAACAAACGACATTTTAGACTTCCAATTTTANNACCAAAGGACGAATTTCTTCAATGGCTGCTTTCACGTGTTCCTGCTCAATATGGCCTTCAAGATCAATGAAGAACACATAAGCCCATTTTTCAGGAAGTGCAGGACGGGTTTCAATGCTGGTCAGACTGATATTATGCTTGGCAAATGGCGCCAGAATTTCCAGCAAAGCCCCGGCACGATCATGTGCTGAAATCAGTAATGAAGTCTTGTCATTACCGCTTTGTGGCACTTTTTCACGGCCAATCACCAGGAAGCGTGTGGTATTTTCCGGATTATCCTCGATATTGCTATGCATGATTTCGAGATCATAAATGCTCGCAGCAATTTCAGAGGCAATCGCGGCAGAATGCCATTCATTACGAATACGGCGTGCTGCTTCCGCATTGGAACTTAAAGCGACACGTTCCACACCTGGATAATGCGCATCCAGCCACTTACGGCACTGTGCCAAAGTCTGCTGATGCGCATAAATCTGTTTGATGCTGTCTTTACGGGTATTTTCAGAAATCAGGAACTGATGGTGAATCGGTAATTCAACTTCGCCAATCACATTCAGGTTTGAGGTTTTGAAACAGTCTAAAGTATGGTTAACCACGCCTTCAGAGGAATTTTCTACCGGCACCAGACCATAATGGGCACTACCCGCTTCCACGTCACGGAAAACTTCATCAATGGTCGGTAAAGGACGAACCACAGCATCATGGCCAAAGTGCTTGAGTACCGCAGAATGAGTATAGGTCCCGACTGGTCCCAAGAAAGCAATGCTTTGCGGCGCTTCGAGTGCAAGACAGGCCGACATGATTTCACGGAACAGACGTGCCATGGTGGTATCAGACAATGGCCCTTCATTACGTTCCATGACATTACGCAAAACCTGAGCTTCACGTTCTGGACGGTAAAACAGCGGATTCTCTTCTGAGGCAAACTTTGCTTTTGCCACAGCTTCAGCCAAACGTGCCCGACGGTTAATCAATTGCTGAATTTGCTGATCAACAGAATCGATATCTTCACGAATTTTTGCCAAATCAAGAGAAGTCGTGGTGTTTTGATCGTCGTTGATCATTGTTCTGTCGCCCTTCATAAACCTTATCTGTTCAGTATAACAATAGTGAGCTTTCAAATGTTACGCAATATGACATTGGTAGATTAAGTCTTAAAAACATACAGTTGATTTTAACCGTTTATCGCTTTTGGTCATATCTGGTAACATTTACTTCAGCTTTTCTGCTTGATTTACATTATTAAATTGTAAACTTAGCCTCTCCATATTAACTGATTTTAAGGAAGATGAAATATCACTATTTCTTAATCTATATAGCGGTTTTAAGCATAAGAAAATTAAAATAATTGCTTTTCAAACGTCATTTTTGAACCATTCATATCTAAGATAGATTTCACAATAAAATGCACACTCTGTAACCCCATTTTTATCGACTTCTCTTTGATTTCACTTATTTTTTTACATTAAATCACTACTCAATTACAAAGCAGAGACGATTTTTTAACCAATCATAGATAGTCTAACTTAAAACAAGCGTTTGGGTGTCAGTCATGCCAAAAAGAATAGCTGTACTTTTGACGAATAATTTTGAAGATCAGGAATATCTTGAACCCGTTGCAGCCTTGCTGGAAGCAAAGCATAGCATCTGTAATATTGAGTTTAATGCAGGAAAAGTGGTCTATGGTCTGCATGGCTGTTCTGCAGTGACGATTGACCGGGACATCGAACAAATCAGTATTGATGATTTTGATGCCTTGCTGATTCCTGGCGGTGAATCTGCAGTTTCTTTATCTACCGATCTCCGGGTGCTTCAATTTATCCAAGCTTTTAACCAGGCCAAGAAAACCATCTTTAGTTTATGTGATGCATCATTATTACTGTGCGAAGCGGATGTACTAAAAAATCGAATTATTACCAGTATTCGCGCGCATGCCAGTCGCGTACAACGTGCCGGTGGAACGTATTATGATGCAGAACTGGTGAATGACAATAATCAGTTGATTTCATCGCGTCTACCCAATGATTTACCCATTTTTATTCATGAATGTTTGGATGTCTTAAAATCATAAAGTCTTAAAAAATATTTCCCATCTTGGCTATGTTCTCCCCCTATAAAAAAGAGTCCTTCGGGACTCTTTTTTTATGAGTGAGCTATTAACGTCCTAACAGACCACGTGCCA
Organism: Acinetobacter sp. UBA3060; assembly: GCA_002367455.1. GTDB lineage: Bacteria > Pseudomonadota > Gammaproteobacteria > Pseudomonadales > Moraxellaceae > Acinetobacter. The sequence goes on from DFCG01000178.1 coordinate 13,572, forward strand.
CTATCTCTTTCATGATTTCATTAGTACCACCATAAATCCGCTGAATCCGCGCATCAACGAAGAAACGTGAAATTGGATATTCAGTCATATAGCCATAACCCCCAAATAATTGCAGGAGATTGTCCGCGATTTTCATCTGCATATCGGTAGAAAAACTTTTCAATGCCGCTGCAGTTTCTACATCCAGCTTCCCTTGCATATAAAGCTCAAGATTCTGGTTATAAAATGCTGCAGTTGCCAATTCATCAATTTTCGCTTGCGCCAACACAAAACGAGTATTCTGGAATTGACCGATCGCCTGACCAAAAGCCTGACGCTCTTTCACATATTGTGTGGTCACATCGATCGAGCCACGAATGGCGCCTAGAGCGGTGGCAGCGATGGCGGTACGCTCACGTGGCAATTCCTGCATCAGGTAAGCAAATCCCTGTCCCGGCTGACCCAGTAATTGGTCCTTTGGCACTTTGACATTGTCGAAGAACAGTTCAGACGTATCCTGAGCATGCAGACCAATCTTGTCCAAATTGGTGCCTTTTTTAAAGCCTTCCAGATGGGTATCGACCAGCAACAATGAAACGCCTTTGGCACGGGCTTGCGGATCGGTTTTGACGGCAAGGACCACCAAGTCAGCATGCTGACCATTGGAAATGAAGGTTTTTGAGCCATTTAACAGATAATGTTCATCCTGCAAGATGGCACTGGTGCGCATAGCTTGCAAATCTGAACCTGCACCTGGCTCGGTCATGCCAATCGCACCGACCACTTCACCGGTGACCATTTTTGGTAACCAGTATTTTTTCTGTTCTTCAGTACCAATATGCAGGATATACGGTGCTGCAATATCGGAATGACAAGACAGACCTGTGGCAATGGCACTGTATCCGGCACGTGCAGATTCTTCGATCAGCATCAAGGAATAATCGGTCGGCACCCCATAGCCACCATATTCTTCTGGAACATCGACACACAAGAAGCCATTTTCACCGAGTGCATTCCAGACTGAACGCGGCATCAGACCTTCACGTTCCCACTGGTCGTAGTACGGTGCGACATGTTCGTTCATAAAGCGTTTAAAATTATCGCGGAATAATTCTAGATCGGCATCGTAGGCAAGCATTCTATTGTCCTTGTTGTTTATCATTTTAGTTTCCTTTTCACAGACTATCGACTTTCNNACCAGATTGGTCAAGGCACGAGCTTCAGACATGAAACGGTCAATACCGAGAATCAACGCCAGACCTGCCACAGGAATATTCCCTACAGCAGCCAAGGTTGCCGCCATCACAATAAAGCCTGAACCAGTCACGCCTGCCGCACCCTTAGATGAGATCAGAAGTACCAGAAGCAGCGTAATTTGATGAGACAAATCAAGTTGTGTATTGGTCGCTTGTGCAATGAAGATCGCAGCCATCGTCAAGTAAATCGACGTACCATCCAGGTTAAATGAATAACCAGTTGGAATTACCAGGCCTACCACTGATTTTTCAGCACCGGCAAGTTCCAGTTTCTTCAACATACGTGGCAGTACTGATTCTGAAGATGACGTCCCCAGTACAATCAGAAGTTCTTCGCGAATCAGGCGGATCATCTTCATGATGCTGAACCCTGCGAAACGCGCAATTGAGCCCAATACGATGAAAATAAACAGTACGCAGGTAACATAGAAACAAATGATCAACTGTGCCAGCTGAGCAAGAGAACCAATACCATATTTACCAATTGTAAACGCCATTGCACCAAATGCACCAATTGGAGCAAGTTTCATCACCATGTTCACGATGTTGAAAAACACATGTGAAATCTGGTCGATGAGTTTCAGGACTGGCTTGCCTTGATCACCGAGCTTATGCAGTGCAAAACCAAAGATGATCGCGAACAATAGAACCTGCAGGATTTCGCCTTCCGCAAATGCGCCCACAACCGTATTTGGAATAATGTTCATCAGGAAGTCGATAGTCGATTGTGACTCACCTGAAGCAACATATTTACTGATGCCACTAGTATCCAGTGAAGCAGGATCAACGTTCATGCCCACACCAGGCTTGACGATGTTAATCACGACCAGACCGATGACCAAAGCAATCGTGGATACGATCTCGAAGTAAAGTAAAGCCACACCACCAGTTTTACCGACTGATTTCATGCTTTCCATACCTGCAATACCGCTCACTACGGTACAGAAAATTACAGGTGCGATAATCATTTTAATCAGACGGATAAATGCATCACCAAGCGGTTTAAGCTGTTCGCCCAAGCCAGGGACATGCTGTTCTACGCCATTGATAATTTGCGTACCACTAGGCGAAAAATGCCCGACCAGAATACCTGCGATAATGGCCACAATCACTTGAAAATACAGTGACTTATAAATTGGTTGTTTCGCCATAATAAATCTACTTGAACGATATCAAAAATAAGAAAGACCATTTTGAGAAATATACTGACCTCTTCATCCCTTCTCAGGATGAACCGGATCAAGTCTCAAAAGGCTCAAGAGAATGTTCAAAAATGATAATCAGCCATGCATTGAATCTGACACTCAAGTATCAGACCAAAGTATTAAATGGGAGAAAGAGATTAAGAAAAATTAAACAGACTCTAAAAATTGCCTAAATTTTACCGAATATTCAGACTAAATGTGCATAACTTATTATGCGCTTGTTTATGTTTTAACCAGAATAGATTAGACATTAGTCGATAATCAGATTTAACTGATTGTTTTACGTATACTGAAATGTTTATGGATTTTCACCCTCTCCCTTGACATTAATATTTTCTGCAAGCTGTAAAAAGTTATGAATACCAAAAGAAATATTTATAAAGATTTCGAACATCCCTTTGCCCAATATGTACGCATTGTGGGTAAAGGGAAAAATGGCGCCCGCTCTCTCTGCTATGATGAAGCCTATCAAGCCTTCAGTATGATTTTGAAAAATGAAGTGCTGGATGTGCAGTTAGGTGCATTCTTGATGTTATTGCGGGTCAAGGAAGAATCTGTAGATGAGTTGGCCGGTTTTGTACAGGCGACACGTGACCAGCTGAGTTTCAAAAAACTGGATGTCGATCTGGACTGGTCGTCCTATGCGGGCAAGCGCAAACATTATCCATGGTTTATTCTGGCAGCGCTGACGCTGGCCAAGCATGGTTATAATATTGTGATGCATGGTGCCTCGGGTCATACCATGAACCGCGTTTACACCGAACAGGTGCTGACTTACTTAGGCTATCCAATCTGTCAAAATGATGCTGAGGTTGAACAGCAGCTTCATCAACAGCATTTTGCCTATATCCCGCTAGAAGTAATTTCTCCAATTCTTGCGGACTTGATTGCACTGCGTAATGTTATGGGCTTACGCTCCCCAATTCATACCCTGGCGCGTCTGATCAATCCCTTTAATGCCAAAGCGACCCTGCAAGCCATTTTCCATCCAGCATATCGTGGTTCGCATCAGCAAGCAGCTTTCCGCTTGGGCTATAAAAATAGTGCCGTGATTAAAGGTGAAGGGGGCGAATTCGAGCGTAATCCGGATGCCAAAACGCTCATCTGTGGCATTAAAGATGGCCTGCTCTATGAGCATGAATTGCCAAAGCTCACTGACAACCGCAGTCCAATTGAAGAAGAACTGGATCTGGCGCTATTTAAGGCTGTCTGGGACGGTCAGCAAAGCCATGATTATGGCGAGATTGCAGTGATAGAAACTATGGGCATTGCGCTATATACCATGGGCGTGTGTGACAGCTTTGAAGCTGCGATGCAAAAAGCCAAAATCTTATGGGCGAATCGCCACACGGTTTAATCTTGTGCAAAAGAAAAAAAGCATTGTTCAGTGAATGAACAATGCTTTTTTTAATTGTATTGCTATTGGCTGGGAATTAAGCCTTAAACAAAACGAATCGGCTTGAATTCAGGTTCATTCTTGTGATGATCATCATCACACTCTTCACCCTCTTCTTTAGTACCGCGATCGATATAACCGCTGCGCTCATTTTCAGGCAGGTTTTTCATTTCCCAGGCATACACTGCCTGCATACAGGTCTGACGTTGTTCTGGTGTCAAGGCTACACCATTTGGCCACTTTCCAATTTCGACTGCTGTTCTTAGGCGTTCAACAATCTCAGGATTGAGTACGGCAAGCATTTGTTCAATATTCATGATTTAATCCTGCTTAAAATAATCAAAGTCCTGATTCCACCCCAGTTTGGTTCGACAGGCATTATAAAAGTCATAACCCGGTGGATGCAGAAGATTCAGTTTAAAGGGATGCTTGCGAATATGGACGCTATCACCCACATTCAAAGACACACTGTGTTGTCCATCCGCACTAACCATCGGCAGTACGCGATTTTCACGAATCAGTAATTTAATTTCACTATGTCCACCGACCACAATCGGGCGTGAAGACAAGGTATGCGGATGCATCGGTACCAAGGCAATCGCATCCATACTTGGATGTACAATCGGGCCACCACCAGAAAGCGCATAAGCCGTAGAACCAGTCGGCGTAGAGACTATCAGGCCATCGCTGTGCTGACGATAGACATATTGTCCATCAATATTCAGTTCAAAATCGATCATATGTACCGATTTCCCTGAATGTAGCACCACATCATTTAGAGCAATGGCATCGTAAATCACTTCACCTTTGGAGCGAATTTCGACTTCGAGTAAAAAGCGTCGCTCAGTCTGAAAGTCACCCTTTAATACCTGATCCAGCTTGAATATCACTTCAGTCGGCTTGATATCCGTTAAAAACCCCAGACGACCACGGTTAACCCCGATCACCGGGGTATTGTACTTGACCAAGGCGCGTGCTGCATGTAATAGCGAGCCGTCACCGCCCACGACAATCACCAGATCCACCACCTCACCCAATAAGGCACGACTGACGGTTTGGGTATTTTGATAGGGAACAAGTTCAGCTGTCGCTGCATCAAAAACTGGGTGTAGGCCTAAATTGAGAAGATGATCGTGAATAAGGCATAAGGTTTCAACCACCGACGATTTATCAGGACGTCCTATTAACCCGATATTTCGAAAGGTCTTATGGGAAATTTGCACCAGTGTCGTCGCTCCGCTACGAATCCTGCTTATCATAACATTAAGCTATACCTGGATGACAATTTATAACAGTGCTTCATAGGTAGGAAATTATTTGAAATATATTCGAATTAAGGAGAAATTGTGGGGTTTCATTTTAATTTTAAGCGCATTTCTTGATTAAATATTGCAAAATAATGAAAAGCTTCGCATGATTAGCACAATTTCACAGGATCTTATAAGTATTTATGAAATCTGAACGTGGCATGGGGTTTCTTGCCTTAATTTTTTCTATTATTGTCATTTCTATCTTTGTAGCATTTAGTATCTATTTGATTAGATTAGACAATATTGTACGCGACAAGTTTGAAGGTCAGCGCTGGGATATTCCGGCCAAGGTCTTCGCACGTCCGATGGAAGTGTACGTGAATGCCCCAGTCAGCCTGCAGGATTTCCAACAAGAATTAAAATTACTCGGTTATAAAAATTCGGATAGTTATACTAAATCAGGCAACTTTGTCACCACGGGTAATACCCTGTATGTGCATACACGCGGCTTTGATTTTGGTGACCGGGTTGAACCGGAACAAATATTGAAAGTCAGTTTCAGCGGTGAACAGATTGCAGAAGTCAGCGCAACCAAACCGTCTTCAAGCGGGATTGCGCGTTTAGAACCTTTATTAATTGGTGGGATTTATCCGCAGCATAACGAAGACCGTGTGCTGATCAAGCTAAATAAAGTGCCTAAGCCCTTGATCGAAGCGCTGATCGCGACCGAAGACCGTAAGTTCTATGAGCATCATGGGGTTTCACCGCGTGGTATTGCACGTGCCGTAGTCAGCAATATTACCGGTGGTAAACGTCAGGGTGGCTCAACCTTGACCCAGCAGCTGGTCAAAAATTTCTATTTAACCCCTGAGCGCACCTTAAAACGTAAAGTGAATGAAGCCTTTATGGCGATGCTGATTGAATTGCATTATGACAAGAATGAAATTCTAGAAGCTTATCTGAATGAGGTAAATCT
>DFCG01000010.1:0-9740 GCA_002367455.1 Acinetobacter sp. UBA3060
GATGCACGTTTCTTCCAGTCTGGCATGCAAACCCTGCGTCAGCTTGAATTTGCCCTGTTTGACCTGAGTATTCACCGAGCCAATCCGGCTTTAAATGCAGCACAGGTTCAGGCTACTTTGAATGAGATCCGTGAAAAATATGCGGTTCTACCGACCACCGACTATAACCGTTTCCAGCACAGCTTCAGTCATATTTTTGCCGGTGGTTATGCAGCGGGATATTATTCCTATAAATGGGCCGAAGTTTTGGCCAGTGATGCCTTCGACCGCTTTGAAGATGAAGGTATTTTTAATACCACTACCGGAAAGCAGTTTCGGGCAAATATCCTCGCAGTTGGCGGAAAAGACACAGCACTTGACGCATTTATCAATTTCCGCGGACGCGAGCCAAAAATAGATGCATTGCTGCGTCATCAAGGTTGGACGAACCCCTCTAAAAACGCTTAAACTAGCTTTTTAAGTTGATCACAAGGTGAGTATGATGACCATTAAACGTCGTTTCATTGCAGGCGCAAAATGTCCAAAATGTCAGGCGTTAGATCGCGTCGTCATGCTGACCTCTGGTGAAGATGAATGGATCGAATGTATTGAATGTGGTTATGAAGAAAATCGTCCCACACATGTTGACCCACCAGAAACACCAGCTGTTCCAGATGAAGTTGGCGTGATTCAGTTTAAACCTCGTTCAGTAAAATAAAAATCAAGGTTCAAGCTATGTCAGTAGAACAAAGAAATAACCCCAAACTTTTAATGGGGATTATGGGGGCTTTAGTTACTGTCGTTGCATTGGTATTGCTATATCAGTGGTTGAATGCCTCTTCCGGTGAAGCGGAACGCATGCATCAGGAAGATATCGCGGCTGTTCCGGCAGCAAAACCTGCGGCGAAAACTGAAGAAGATACGGCGGCAGCNNCACCAGTGCCGGAGAATGCCAGTTTGGCCAAAGAAGAAGTGGCTAAACTAGATGACATCCAAGTTCAGCTCAATGAACAAAAAGCCACACTGGATGCGCAGCATAGCGATGCCGACCAGTTGATCCAACTGAAAGAGGAACAGATCAAGTTACTTGAAGCACAACTTGCTCAAAGCCAGTAAATCTCGACAGCATTTCAGCTAGAATATCGTCAGATCTTCTAGCTCAGTTGTTTCCATGTCTGCCCCAGCCGCTCCGCATCTGCTTAAAGCCATTCTGTTACTGACCTGCTCTGCTTTTCTCTTTTCAGTTATGGGCGTGTGTATCCGTTATGCCTCGGCAACGGTTGATAATGCCACAGTGGTCTTCTTTCGCAATTTTGTTGGGCTGTTTATTTTCCTGCCCTTCATTTTCAATAAAGGCATTGTTTTTTTCAAAACTGAAAAGCTGTGGATGCACACCTGGCGCGCAGTGGTCGGACTGACGGCCATGTACGGCTTTTTCTATGCCATCGCGCATTTAAAACTCTCCAATGCTATGGTCTTTACCTACTCTTCCCCGATTTTTATTCCACTGATTGCCTGGCTATTTCTCAAGGAAAAAATCACACCAAGCATGTTAGTCGCGGCTCTGATTGGTTTCGTCGGGGTACTCTGTGTTGCCAAACCGGATTCGGGTCTAATTAACCTGATGTCGGTCATTGGTTTGAGTGCGAGCTTTCTGGCGGCGATGGCCTTTGTCACGGTTCGGGCACTGACTAAAACTGAGTCTCCGGAAAAAATCGTGTTTTATTTCTGCTTTATTGGCACCCTGATTTCAGTGATTCCGATGTTCTGGCTATGGCGACCTTATACCCTGACAGAACTCAGCTATCTGATTACTGCCGGCATCCTGGCCAATTTCAGCCAACTGTTTATGTCAAATGCCTACAAGCTGGCTCCGGCAGGACAGATTGGACCGGTCAACTATGTGGCGATTTTCTTTGCCGGCATGTGGGGCTTTCTGTTCTGGCAGGAAGTTCCNNCGGCAAAATCCAGCGTTCATAACGGTAGTAGAAAGACAAGTGTCGTACTTCTGCATCCGCCTCGGCCACTTCGGCATCGCCAATCGACTGTCTGGCCAGCAGATGATTTAGCGCAACCGGTGGCGTCACATAACCCAGCTCAAAACCAATCAGGGTAATCATCCAGAAATGTACTGGATGAATGCCGTATTGATAGGCCACTGGAGCCACGGTCGCCGAGATCAGAATCACCGCGCCAAATGGATCCATGATCATCCCGACAAAAATCATCAAGCCGATAATCAGGGAAATCACCAGAATGGTACTGCTGATGTCGGTCGGGAAGGCTTCCATAATTTCAATACGTTCCAGCAAGCCACCCACACTCACCGAGAGTGCCATCAGAATGACCAAGGCACCAATATGCCCCACCGTCTCACTGGTCGAAATATGCATGGACTTCCAGAAACCGACATGACGCAGAATTTTTGTCGCTTTCGAACGCTGCACAGCATGATCAACAGCCAGTTCTTTGCCTGGTTGTTCGCTATGTTCAGCCTCACGATATTCTGCATTGGCTGCGGCACCGGCTGTCGCCAGTTCTGGTGTAGATCTTGAGTTTAAAGTTGCGGTCAAGGTTTCATCCCAATGCCCCACTGCCGGCAACGGCGCAGGTTCATGGCGTAACTTGTCGAACAAGACAATCATCAGCAGAATCACAGGCATCATTACTGGTGCGGTAAATTCATTTAGGTCAGTCGACAAGGCATATTTATAGAATAACCAGATCAGAATAAAAATCACGATATAAGGAATAATCGCAATAAAGGCACGACCGGATTGAGGAGCGGCCACAGTAGGTGCGGCAATGCGGAATTTATTTTCTGCAAAGAACAGGGAAATTACCAGGAATAAAGTCGAACTGAGCAGGAAGACATAAATCCCGTAGTGATAGAGCAAGTCGGTGGTCACTTCTTTATTNNCCCGCATTCCAGACTTCCTTGTAAATAATCGCACCTGCGGCAATTACGAAAATCCCTGATGCTCCGGTATAGGCGGTCGGTAATGCCGCTGCCAGCAAGATTAACCAGGTCAGGGTTTCAGGGGCCAGATTCCATGGACGCAGAATATTCAGGAACATGTCCACGACACGGGTCTGTTTTAGCAACATACCGGCCCAGATAAACAAGGCCAAGTTTAGAAAAATACTGGAAAACTCTACCAATTGACCGAGGTAAATCCCCTGTCCCATTGGATAGTCCATAAAAAAGGTGAAATTTATTCCGGTAGTAATGGCCATATAGGCATACAGCGGCACACTCAAAAAGGCCAGACCAAAACTGCCACCTTCGCGCGTTGGTTTTGGCTGTTTGATCACCTGATACAGGCTGATCAAGGTGAGTGTGCTGAACAGAATCATCCACAACCAGTAGATGTACTTCATCTCCCCCATCGGCACGCCCGAGTTCAATACGGACTGATATTGGCTATAGGATGAAAATGCCAGGAAAGCATTAGCGACCAGCATGGCGACCGAATAAACTTTAAAGTCGATACGCGTGCTCGGGCTACGTAAGCCAATATGATGGGTTTTTAGAGTGGCACTGATCGCAGCAAAGACCACTATGATGACCAGAAGCAAAGCCCGGTTTTCCGTACCAAACTTGAAGATTCCAAAAAAAGAGGTTTCAAACGTCCGATAAGCCCGAATACTTGGATGAGCTTCCACATGTTGAATGGCTTTATCATAGAACAGGTAAGATTCTTCACAGACCTGCTGTGCCTGTAACACCGCAGCACGGACATCCGCTTCCGAACGCACCCCGAAGAAATCGGCGTATTCATCGGCTGCATCGGCTTTCATCTGCTGCTGAACACGCTGATCGACATTGATATTGCGTTCACATTGTGGCCACGTCGGTTCAGCCCTTAAAAATGAATATTGCATTCCGGTTGCCGGATCGCCGTAAATACGCTCGCCCATACGCAGCAACTGACCGTGAATCATTTCCCCGGTGCCAATAATCAAAGTGAGCAAAAGTAAAACTAGTACGACGAAGGTCGAGATCCACTCTGTCCATATATAACGCAACAGACCTAATCCNNGAAAATTCCTTTTCAAAGGTCAGGATCTTTATTCTATGTTTTGACTTTGCATGAAAATTGGCACAATAAAAATGACAATTTATATTTTCTTTTTGTATTTTCTGCCAAGTAAATTATTTATCTCTGCACTTTAATTATCCCGAAAATAATTGCTCACCATATAGATCAGCGCCAGAATCACGCCCCAAATCACCCCAAGTAAATGTGCCTCAACCAAAACCGGACTGCCAATCAGCTGCGCCGTCCCGACATTGCCAATGGTGTTTTCCCAGACCAGTTTGGCAAAGATCAAAAATAACACTAACGCCGCAAAGCCGCGTTCCCGCTTATACAGCAAATGTACACAGGCTACGGCGACATAGGCACCATGCAGCACGCCCGACAGACCCGCATAAGCTTCAATATTGGGCAAGAAAAAATAAAAACTTAAACTGATCAACGGCGGCAAAATCAGCAAAATGGCACAGAAATGCCAGACCGTGGCGCGTGGAAAAATGAAAGGTAAACAGATAAAGGCGAGAATATTCAGAAAATAATGGATCCAGCCCACATGTACCCAGTGCGCCGTCCAGAGTCGCCAGAATTCACCCAGCAGACTTTCTTGCCAGTAAATGAAATGATCGTGAAAAATTTGCAGACATGCAGAGAAAGAGACAAAAGCCGCTAGAAAAATAATTTTTCGTCGAAAATGTTGATCTAGCATCGGCCTGTTGTCCTCCCTGACCCTCTAGTTTGACTTCATCCCTGAAGCTTCATGCAGGGTATCTGCATTACAGATCCGCACTGAACAGATCATCGAGCTCAGAAGAGCTGTCGGATTCATCCCAGAAACGTTGCATGCCATCATCGCCACTACGTATACCAGTATTTTCTGTCCAGTAACGATCTGATATGCCACTGACCATAATCGCGGCCATGCTGTCAATCAGCTTGAATTGCGGATTTACCGGTTTTTCCTCCGTACGGGCCTGAGCAAAGGTTTTCAAGGCATCCCGAACTTTGGCATCATCGCCACTGGCCTGAGCCGCTACGGCATACAAGGCATGAGATAAACGTACACCTTTTTGCTCACCAATTTGTGTAGATTGTTTTAATGTTTGGTAAGGGTCAGGCTTGCCTTCCCCTGCGCCTGGCAACAAACTCCAGATCACCGCACGGGTGGCATTCGGCGCACCCCAGAATTTCGCGTTATCCAGACACACCATGCCACGCTCGACCACGGCAGCAATATCTTTCGGTACATGCACTGCACCACCCGAGTTAATATCATTGGTCATGGCCTGCAAGCCACTGAGCATACCCAACAGATAAACCGTTTGCTCGATATCACTGTTCATGCGTGGGCATTCTTCACCCAGGGCTTTTTGGTATTTCTTTTCATAACGGCTCTGGAACAGTTGATAACCGGTATATTGACGCTGTGCTGCCAGTGCCGCCCAGCGCTTCTGCTCGATTCGGGCATCTTGAGCTTCTGCCACCTGATTGGTTTTTGAAGCACGTAAATAGCGTAACTCGGCTTCCAGCGCTTTTTGCTCGGCACAAATACCGGCAGCCGAATACATCAGCACGGCCACCCGTGTTGGATCCGCCCCCATTTCTTTGGTCGCCATAATGGCCGGCGTTAAAGAATTCCCTGAATTACACACCATTTCAGCATCATCCATCGCTAAAATCGGCGGTACAATATGGTTTTCGGTGAAACCCAGTGCAACATTGGCACCGGTTTTAATGACCTGAGAACACCCCGTCAAAACTGTTGTTGTTATTGCAATGGTCGCCATACCTTGGCATATTTTACGGACGTCTGACATTTTCCTGTCCTCTATAATTGTGATTATGTCCATCTTTCTGCTAAAGATATCAGAAGCATTTTGTGAATAAAAGAGTATTTACTCTAATTTAGACGAGACACTTTGCCATTAAATAGCCGCGCTGCAATTGACTGTATTTACAAGAATACCAAATTTTGGGCAAAAAAAAGTAGCATTGCGACGGTTCAGCACATGCCACTTATTAACTGTACAAGCAGAAAAATAATAAACCCTGCTTGATTAAGATGAAAATTTATCCTTCAACACTGTCCCGAGTCGTCCGATCACCAGCGTTAAAACAATCGCTACGATCAGAAACATCCATACTGGAAATTCCATTAAGGTCTCCCGTAGTTGCTGTTGGTGAGTTAAATGTACAGGCTNNTGTCTGACAATAAAAATAGGAATTTGGTCTAAATATTTGTTTTATGAGCATTTTAATTAAATCATTAAAATGCGTTTGTTTTACAACTAAATTAATTTAGTCAATAATTTTAAGGATTTCCATTGTTTGAAGGGCAATTGATCACACCAGATCAATAAAGGTCGCGCCTTGGCATGCTGGAAATACACCACAATATACGCCTGATGATCAATTACGTGACTAATACATACCCGACGGGTCGGTCGTGCTTTGGTAGTCAATGACCATTCACGTCCATCCAGATATTCAAACTGCTCAATCTGTGGTGTCTTGCGGTAAAACAGCTGATAAATCACCAAGCCTATGACAGCGCACACTGCCCAAAGTGCAATCGGCAATAACTGATACAACAGATACATCAGCAGTGCAAAAATAAAAAGCTGAAACGCCAATGCACACAGACTGCGTTTCAGCTTAAAGCAACGATTATCCATGAACGTAAAATTTAAGCTTCTTGATAAAATCTTTTAGTTCAGGACGCGGCGGCTCAGACACTTCCATAAACCAGTCCAGCAAATCCGGGTCTTCCTGCTCAACCAGCTCTGCAAACATCTGTTTTTCGAAAGGCTCAGCATTCAGGTAATGGTTTTTTACGTAGGGATCAAAATATACATCCAGTTCTTTTAGACCACGACGCGCACGATAAATCACTTTGCGCTCTTCTAAGCTGATGTCATCAGTCATCGAATTTCCCCCAACTCGTTATAAACCGGAATAGTTTACCTGAAGCGCTGGCTGAATTTCGAGGGATTTCATAGAAATGACCAAAAGCATCAGCAGATTGAAGTCATTTGAACATTCCGCTCATTGCTGCTGATCTTGGCATGGCCTAAGTTAAACCAAACAGATCAAAATAAGGAATAACAAGATGCAATCTGCAGCCATTCGCCCACTCGCTCCGATGCTGCCGCGCCAACTCTTTACTGCCGAACATGAGGCTTTTCGCGAGACGGTACGTAAATTTTATGAGAAAGAAGTCATTCCACATACCGAGCGTTATGAAAGCCAGCAGCATGTAGATCGAGAGCTATGGAATAAAGCCGGTGAGCTTGGATTGCTCTGCGCTACCATGCCTGAGGAATATGGCGGATCTGGCGTAGACCGGTTGTATAGCATGATTTTGATTGAGGAACAGGCCTATGCCGGAGATTCAGCGACTGGGTTTTCGCTACATTCGGATATCGTCGCCAATTATCTGCTGAACTTTGGCAGTGAAGCTCAAAAACAGCAATGGCTGCCGAAAATGGCGTCTGGAGAGGTCGTCACCGCGATTGCCATGACCGAACCGGGAACTGGCTCTGACCTGCAAGCAGTCCGTACATCTGCTGTATTGGATGGCGATGACTATGTGATTAATGGTTCCAAGATTTTTATTACCAATGGCTATCTCTGTGATATGGCCATCGTGGTTTGTAAAACCGGCAATAATGATAAAGGTTCAGCCAATCTTTCATTGATTATGGTCGAAGCCGACCGAGCTGGATTTAGTAAAGGCAAGCCGCTGAATAAAATTGGCATGAAAGGCCAGGATACCTGCGAACTGTTCTTTGACAATGTTCGGGTACCCAAAGAAAACCTGCTCGGTCTGGAAGGCATGGGCTTTATGATGCTGATGAAAGAACTGGCCTGGGAACGCCTGATTGTAGCGATTATCTGTCAGGCAGGTGCTGAAGCCGCTTTTGCCCACACAGTAAAATATACCAAGGAACGTCAGGCTTTTGGCAAGAGCATCAGCCATTTTCAAAATACCCGTTTTAAACTGGCAGAACTACGTACCGAGATCGATGTGTGCCGCGCTTATCTGGATCGTTGTATGCAGCTGCAACTCAAGCACGAACTAGGCGTAGATGCCGCTGCTGCGACCAAATACAAGATTTCAGAAATGTACAGCAAAGTCGTAGATGAATGTCTGCAACTGCATGGTGGTTATGGTTATATGCTGGAATATCCAATTGCCCGGGCTTATATCGACAACCGTGCCAACCGGATTTATGCGGGTACCAATGAAATTATGAAAGAACTCGTCGCCCGTTCACTTTAAAATGGATGCATAAAAAAGGAGTCTCTCAGGACTCCTTTTTCTGTATGCAAAAATATAAATTTAAGAGACCAAACGCGGTTTATGCTTTAAAGCATTGCTGTTTTTTCTAAATTTCAGCACCCCATCTTCAAACGAAGCCTGCTTGAGTTCCTTGCGGTCTGCCAGATAATTATTGCTGACTTTCCATGGAGCATGTTTACCCTGCTTTGGCATCACGTCTGCAGCTCGGGCAATATAACCCGAACTAAGACTGCCCATGACGGTATCCTGAAGCAATTCACTCTGATCTCCCTGAGCAATCACCTGCGCATAACCTTGCTGATCCATATAGTTCAGCAGACGGCAAATATACTCAGCTGCAATGTCGACTTTAAGCGTCCAGGAGGCATTGATATAGCCAATAATTAGTGCCATATTCGGTATATCACTGACCATAATGCCTCTGTACAGCATATGCTGTGAGGTATCGATAGGCTGACCATCCATCGTCGCCTGAATCCCACCGAGAATTTGGATATTCAGACCCGTAGCAGAGACAATAATATCAGCATCCAGATGTTGACCTGATTTCAGCTGAATTCCCGTTTCGGTAAAGGTTTCTATCTGATCCGTTGCAACCGATGCCTGCCCTTCACGTAAAATTTTAAACAGGTCACCATCTGGCACCACACAGAGACGCTGATCCCAAGGTTCATAATTCGGGGTAAAGTGCTTCATATCCACTTTACCTTTCAGCTGGAGTTGCACCGATTTAAGCAAAAGCGACTTTAATAATTTTGGCTGTTTCTGTGCCAAAGCATAAATCCCGCGCTGCATGCCGATATTACGCGCACGTGTCAGCTTATAGGCGACCTCCTCAGGCAGATATTTACGCATTTTTGAATAAATAAAATCGACCGAGGGNNTTGATTTGGAAACTCCGGCTGAAAACCCTGATCATAATTATAATAACCGGTACAACCCAGTACAAAGTTGGCGATCCAGATCTGCTTCTTACCGTATGCATCCTCGATCTCTACTGACCATTTGCAGGTTGTAGAATCATAATTGGCACTTAAGACCCAATGCTGAAAATGGATTTTCGACTGTAGCTTAAACTCATCCACCACTTCAGCTAGATAATTTTTGATGGATGCGCCATCGGCAAGCACGCTTTCTTTCTTCCAGGGTTTGAAATTAAAACCAAAAGTCGACATATCGGAATCAGAACGGATTCCCGGATATTTAAACAGGTCCCAAGTTCCGCCAATACTTTCGCGGCGTTCAATAATCTCAAAAGAGCGTTGCGGACAATGTTTAGAAAGATGTGCTGCCAGACCAATCCCCGAGATCCCCGCACCCACAATTAAAATATCTACCTGCTTTTCCATGTTGTTCTTTTACCTAAGCGATGCTATCTGTTTTTATTAAATCACAAAACTGACAATACACAATGTCAAGTT
>DFCG01000010.1:9809-10128 GCA_002367455.1 Acinetobacter sp. UBA3060
TAAAAAAGGCCGGTTTATTCAACCGACCTTTTCGAACAACTTGCGTTATTCTTCACGAAATTAGTTAACTTCGCGATCTACTAGCTCAACGTAAGCCATAGGTGCAGCATCACCTGCACGGAAGCCCGCTTTAAGAACACGTAGATAACCGCCGTTACGCTCTTTGTAACGAGGGCCAAGAACGGTAAATAATTTACCAACAGTTGCTGCTGAACGAGTACGAGCAAACGCCAAACGACGGTTTGCTACTGTATCGTTTTTAGCTAAAGTGATTAAAGGCTCAGCTACACGACGTAACTCTTTTGCTTTAGGCACAGTT
>DFCG01000010.1:10301-10524 GCA_002367455.1 Acinetobacter sp. UBA3060
GTCAGTACGTTGTTCTACACGCGCGTTTTCCACGGTATATGAAACACGTTTGATTGGGCTGTAAGACGCATCTAACTGCAAGCGACCCACTGGGCGAGTTTCACCTTCTGGGAAGCGTGAATCAGAAGTCTCGTAGCCACGACCTTGAGCCACTTTCAGACGCATTTTCAATGAGCCTGAGGCACTTAAAGTACCGATCAAATGTTCAGGGTTAACCACTTCA
>DFCG01000009.1:0-6330 GCA_002367455.1 Acinetobacter sp. UBA3060
CCAAAACCTTCCTGCTGATAGCCATTCAGGTCATCAGTACGTGGATAACCGGCCTGTACACCTGCCTCGACCATGGCATGGAACAGTTCATTATTGCCATTTTTAGGTGTTGCCACCGAAACCGGTCCAGAATCACCATGATAATCATTGCCGCCAATATCGCGCGTTTCAGCTTTTTTATAATACGGCAGACATTCGGCATAGCTCCAGTGTTCTAGCCCCTTCAGGCTGGCCCACTGTTCCAGATCCATGGCATTACCGCGAATGTAACACATGCCGTTAATTAATGAAGAACCGCCCAGACCTTTTCCGCGCCCGCATTCCATACGACGATTATTCATATGAGGTTCGGGGTCGGTCAGATAGGCCCAGTTATAGCGTCGTCCCTGTAATGGATAAGCCAATGCAGCCGGCATTTGTGTTCTGAAATCTAGACGATAATCTGGTCCACCCGCTTCCAGCAACAGGACTTTTACATCCGGATCTTCAGTTAAACGCGCTGCTAGCACATTTCCTGCCGAACCTGCGCCAATAATAATATAGTCGTAATTCATCAAATCCCCCTTATGCGCTGAATACAGACTGGAAAGGACTGAGTTCGACCTGAACCGATTTGGTCTGGGTGTAATGCTGTAAGGTCACAAGCCCATTTTCACGGCCAACACCTGAATGTTTATAACCACCAACCGGCATTTCTGCAGGTGATTCACCCCAGGTATTGATCCAGCAGATACCTGCTTCGATCTGATGAATAATTCGGTGTGCACGGGCTAAGTCTGGTGTGACGACACCTGCGGCCAGACCATAATCGGTATCATTGGCACGACGAATGGCTTCTTGCTCGGTGTCATAACTCAGAATACTCATGACTGGACCGAAGATTTCTTCACGTACAATGGTCATGTCATCGCGGCAGTCGGTAAATACGGTTGGCAGGACATAAGCCCCTTGGGCAAACTGTCCATCCTCAGCACGGCCGCCACCGCAAAGTAAACGAGCACCCTCTTTTTTGCCCTGTTCGATATAATCCAGCACTTTTTCCATATGAGAGAAGCTGGACACTGGACCAAAATTGGTGTCAGGATCAAGTGGATCCCCCATACGGATATAAGGAATGCGCTGCAGAATCTTTTCTTCGAATTCTGCTTTTAAGGCTAAAGGCACAAATACGCGAGTACCGTTGGTACACACCTGACCGGAACTATAGAAGTTGGCCATCATGGCTATATCTGCTGCCAGATCCAGATCGGCATCTTCACAGATAATCAGCGGAGACTTACCGCCCAGCTCCATCGTGACTTCTTTCAGGCTAGAATTTGCAGCTTGCGCCATGACCTTTTTGCCGGTAGAAACGCCACCGGTAAACGACACTTTGGCAATATCAGGATGCGAAGTCAGATAACCACCAATTTCACCACTGCCGGTAACCACATTAAAGACACCATGCGGCACACCTGCTTCAGTATAAATTTCTGCCAGTTTTAATGCAGTTAAAGGCGTCACTTCACTGGCTTTAAAGATCATGGCATTGCCTGCTGCCAGTGCAGGTGCAGATTTCCATAAGGCAATTTGAACCGGATAATTCCATGCACCAATCCCGGCAACCACACCCAAAGGTTCACGGCGAGTATAAACAAACGAACTGCTTCTGAGCGGGATTTGCTGGCCTTCTAATGCTGGCAAAATACCTGCATAGTATTCGAGTACATCTGCACCTGTCGCAATATCAACGGTGGATGTTTCACTGAAAGCTTTACCACTGTCGAGACTTTCTAAACGCGCCAGCTCGTCATTACGTTCACGGAGGATGGCAACAGCCTTGTTCAAAATACGGGAACGTTGAATCGCCGTCATTTCTGCCCAGACTTTTTGTCCTTNNTTCGCCTGTTGCAGGATTAATCGTTTGAAACGTGCTATTGGACGTTGCATCGACATATTGTCCATGAATATAAGGACGTTGCAGTTTGAATGTTGTCAATGGAATTTCCTCGCAGGTGGGTTATTTGAGTTGTTGCCGGATATATTCACTACACAGTTCAATCGGCAGTTCTGGGTCAATTTCGCCATTTACCAAAGCACCTCTTAACCAGAATCCATCAATCAATGCTGCCAAACCTTGAGCGGCTTTCTCTGCCTGGTCTTTATTCAACTTTTTCATGAATTCATATTTAAGGTTGGAATGTAAGCGGTAATGATTGATCTGCTGTAACCGATGTAACTCAGGTTGATGCAAACTGCTAGCCCAGAACGCCAACCAGACTTTCATGGCCGCCTTGTCGGTTTGTGGAGCAGCAAAATTACCACGTACGATCGCCAGTAAGCGCTGCTCCGGTAAGTCATCAACCTGTATCTTTATCTGTGCAACAGATTTACCCAATTGCTGCAATAAGTAACGCATTGTGGCTTCAATCAAGCCATTTTTACCTCGAAAGTAATGACTTATGATGCCGGTTGAGACACCTGCTCTCTGGGCAATCTGACTAATTGAAGCTTCTGCAAAACCTAGCTCATTCACTGCAGCTAAGGTGGCATCGATCAGTTGCTGACGACGGATCGGTTGCATACCAACTTTGGGCATAGGACTAACCTGAATAACGGATGTAACAATAAAAAATCACTCTGCTAAAGCAAATAGCTGAATGATGTAACAATTCATAAACGCTTTTTTAATTGAACGTTCAATTAATAAAAATTATAGTGCCAGCTCACCCTTGATGTACAGCGCAGTTTGTTTTGGATTTGCAAAAGTTTGTAATTCACGAAAACAAGGAAGCTTTACCGCAGGCTTTTGCTTTTAAATCACACTGCACTGTAGATCATCCGGCAACAAAACGATGGTTAGAGATTTATGCAAAAGAAAAATGAAGAGAAGCAAGATAGTCTGAATAAAGTGGTTTTTTATTTTTCGGCGACGCTTATTCTGCTGTTTTCTATCATTACCATTTTATTTAATGAACAAGCCAATCAAGTCATTATCAATATNNCGATCAGCACTCTATCCTATTTTTGGAAAAAGAATTAATGGTCCAATTGGCCATACTGTGGATACGGCTGCAGTACTCGGCACAATTTTCGGGATTGCCACGACATGCGGGATTGGCGTTGTGCAATTAAATTATGGCCTGCATGTGCTGTTTGATTTACCGGAAAATATCTGGATTCAAACCGCACTCATCGCCGTTGCTGTGATTATTACTATTATTTCAGTCACTGCCGGTGTCAATAAAGGCATCCGGATCCTGTCTGAGATTAATATCTATGTGTCAATTGGGCTGCTGCTATTCATTCTGTTTGTAGGCAATACCGAGTTTTTATTAGCCGCCTTGATTCAGAATTTTGGTGACTATATCAGCCAGTTCCCGAAGCTTTCTTTAACCAGTTTTCCTTTTGAACAACCGAAAGAGTGGATGAATAGCTGGACCCTGTTCTTCTGGGCATGGTGGATCGCCTGGTCACCTTTTGTCGGTCTGTTCCTGGCCCGTATTTCCCGTGGTCGTACCATTCGTGAATTTGTCACCGGGACTTTGGTTATTCCTCTGTTATTTACCCTGACCTGGTTGTCTATTTTCGGTAACAGTGCTTTATACAGCGTGATTTTTGATGGTAATACTCAACTTGCTACGACAGTTTTAGAAAATCCGGCACATGGTTTTTATGATCTGCTGGCGCAGTATCCAGGCTTTACCTTTACTGCAGGTGTCGCCACTATTACCGGCTTGCTGTTCTATGTGACCTCAGCGGATTCAGGGGCATTGGTATT
Source organism: Acinetobacter sp. UBA3060 (assembly GCA_002367455.1). Classification (GTDB taxonomy): domain Bacteria; phylum Pseudomonadota; class Gammaproteobacteria; order Pseudomonadales; family Moraxellaceae; genus Acinetobacter. The sequence continues at coordinate 3,761 of DFCG01000009.1, forward strand.
GGGAAATTTCACGACCAAATTCACTAATATTGAGCATGATTCACCGCGCTGGCTCAGTGTGTTCTGGGCCATTGCCATCGGTTTGCTGACTTTGGCAATGCTCATGGCGAATGGCGTGACAGCATTACAGAACACCACAATTATTATGGGTCTGCCTTTTAGTTTCGTCATTTTCTTTGTGATGGCGGGACTCTATAAGTCCTTGCGTCTGGAGGATTTTCGTCAGGCAAGCACCAGCCTGAATGCGGCACCTGTGGTCGGTAATGTGGATATTTTGAACTGGAAGAAGCGTCTGAGCCGGGTCATGCTGCATCCAAGCCTGTCCCAGACGCGGACCATGCTGGACAATGTTTGCAAACCAGCCATTGAGGCCGTTGCAACCGAGTTAATTGACAAAGGTATTCAAGTCAATATTCAGGAAAAATCGCTGGAGGAAGAACCTGAACTGTATCATCTGGATCTGACCATTCAGCTCGATGAAGAAGAAAACTTTGTCTACGAAATATGGCCGGTACGCTATGACACGCCAAATTTCAGTTCACGTGGTAAACGAACCAAACGTTATTACTATCGTCTGGAAAGTTATCTGTTTGAAGGCTCTCAGGGAAACGATCTGGTCGGTTACAGTAAGGAACAGGTGATCAATGACATCCTGGATAAATATGAACGCCATATGATGTATCTGCATATTAACCGGATCAGCCCAGGTAAACGTCCGCTGTTCCCGGACCGTGAAATCTAGGATATCTCAACTACGGAAGGACTGAATGATGTCAGAAAGTTTGAATGCATTTGCCCTGTTTTTCTCCCTGCTCAACCCTTTTCTGATGAGTATTTATATGCTCGGAATTATCCGTAATTCCGACGCAAAAGTATTCAACATGGCATTGATTCAGGGCAGTCTGATCAGCTTTATTGTGTTCATCATTTTTGCAAAAACCGGTGAAGCCTTCTTTAATGAAGTCTTGCATGTACGGTTTGAGTCCTTCCAGATTTTTGGCGGTATTATTTTTCTGGTGATTGGCTATCGTTATGTCTTTGAAGGTGCTGATACGATTGGTGTGATGCGTGGAGCGCCCAGTCATCTGGCGGGTACGATTGCCATGCCGTTTATGATCGGTCCGGGTACCATTTCGGCATCTGTGATCACCGGCATACAGCTCAGTTTAATGCAAACCATTCTGGTGATTTTNNGGTCGTGTTGCTGCGCTTCTGATTGGTACGATTGCCATCGATATGATTGTGACAGGCGTTACCGGAATTTTAGAAACCTGATAAACCTTTTCTATCAATAAATAAAAAGAGCGGTTTTCACCGCTCTTTTTTGATTTTAAAAATTAAAATTTAAATGACACACCGGCATAAGTAGAAAAACCTTCACCTGGTGAAGATCGCGCTACATCAGCACCTTGATCATTCAGACCAGGAATCACGACCGCAGCATATTTCTCATCCGTGATATTTTTAAAGTTGATCCAGGTTTTCCACGATTGATGTTCTGGTGCATAACCCACGTCAATGCCCCAGATCTGATAGTCATCACTGAATCGGCTATTGGCATAATCATGTGCCATCTTCGATGCATATTCGGTATTCAAACCAATATAGAGGCCATTATTCAAGGCATAACTTAGTTGAGCCTGATACAGATGTTTAGGGATTCCTGGCAACTGGTTCTTGCCAAACAATGGATCATTTTTGTACTGGAAATCGCTAAGGGTATAAGCCTGTTGCAGACGCAGTTCGCCATATTGGGATTCATGCAATGGCGTATCTAGACTTAGCTCCACCCCTTGATGAATCGTTGGCGTCGCATTTGATTCAACAGCAATGGGCTCTGAAGGTCGATTCGATCCATCTTCATAGGTTTTAATCATTTCAGAGGTTAACAGTTCATTTTTCACTTTGGAATAATAGTAGCTCAGTGCCCAGTCTCCAAAGACTGATTGTCCACGTCCACCCAGTTCAAAGCTATTGGCGGTTTGCGTGTCCAAATAGATGGGCGCGCGCACCCGGCCTGAAGCGACACCACTGTCAAAATAATACGGTGAAGACCAAGCCATCGCCCAAGGATGTGCTGGCTCAATGCTGTGGCTTAAATTGGCAAACCATTGCACAGACTCATTCGGCTGATAGGTCAAACCAAGTCGTGGTGCAAAATTCCATTCATAACGGCTGACTTCAGGACTCGCCACAGGATAAGTTACTTCACTTTCCCGATGGGTATACACCGCTGCCAGTCCCAAATCTAATTTGAACTGATCATTTAATGTGGTTTCCTGATCAAATTGCAGGACGTTGTCTGAACCGCGATAGGTATAACGGCGGGTAACGGTATCTGCCGGATACAAAGTTCCATCAATAGTCGTATCACGTCGGATGGTTTCCGTTACACCACTGTCGGGACGATGAGTCGTGCTGCGCAAGGCAATACGCCCCTGATGCTCCAGACCTAGAAACTGGTAAGGTTTTTCATACTGGAAGCGCGCTGTAATATCTTCATAATCGACATTGGTACGATAACTGCTTTCACGTAAATCCAGCGGATAATGATGATAAGCCAGACTGCC
>DFCG01000009.1:6497-8406 GCA_002367455.1 Acinetobacter sp. UBA3060
CCGGTAAATGGAATATCGTCAATCAGGACGTGCGTACCGGATGCGTGTGCACCTGAAGTCCGGTTGATTCCTGAGCCACGGATCGATATTTTTGCACCTTCATTCCCTGCAGACTGGGCATAAATTCCTGGCTGTAAACGGAACACATCGGCTGTGGTTGCAAGTCGCTGCTGTTCTAATTGCTGCTCACCAATGAAATTCGTTCCTCCTGAAACCTGAGCCAGCTCTTTCTGATATTGCTGCTGCGGATTGGCATTTTGCTCAGCGCTGATCACAATAGTATTCAGCTGTTGAACATTGTCCGGTTCTACGGCAGTTTCAGCATAAAGATGACCTGAGACAATCGACAGAATCATGAGGCTCAGCGGGCTTTTCTTGAGAGGAATTTTTGTCATGTGCATGGCGATTTTATACAGTCCTGTCTAAGTGATTCCGTTTTATGAGAGGAAATCAGTTTAAAAATTATGCTGTAGCATAGATCAACATTGTTATTTTCAGGAGTTATTTTCTGCCAAAAAATTGACTGATCAGCGTATGTTTTTTCATTTTATTTAATCTTTTTATTAAAAATCAACTTGCAAGATCAAAACCACATCCTCACAAGTTCCAATAACTTAATTTTTAAGTAACTGATATTTAATAATATGTAATTTAATTCTGCACAGATGTATTTCCACTTGGCAAAATGTGATAAGTAGAAAAATTTATAATCGACCAAACCAGTTCTTTAATTTCGAAAGTTGGCCGAAGTTGTATATTTTCTGATTTAAAGTAGACAAGATTAACCTCATCACCTTATAGAAAAATTGAAATCCTTGAGAGAAAAACAATCAATTTTTAAAAATCCTGACGATGCAGGATTTTTAAAAATAACGGACTAAATATATTTAACTATTCGCAAATTAGCTGTAATAGACCTGTCTTTTCTTGGAAAACCGATCCAGCTGTTTCAAGAAGCCTTCAAAATAATCTTTCTGTTTTTCTTCTGTGCGATAGCCTGCATATAAAGTTCGACGTAAGCCTTCAGGCGCCACACAGTCTAAACGGCGTGATGTCACCCAGCCTTTCTGCTCATATTCATTGACCACCCAATCAGGTAATGCACCAATCCCGCGACCACTTGCCACCAGCTGAATCAGCATTTGGGTCAAGTCGGTGGTACGAATGGCTTTTGGTAGAATATTAGCGGGAATAAACAAACGCGACATGATGTCCAAACGGTGTTTATCCACCGGATAAGTCACCAGCGTTTCTTCAGCAAGTTCCTGAACAGTAATCTCTTTCGCACGTACTAATGGATGGGTATTGGATAAAACCAAGCGTGATTCGTATTCAAATATTGGAAAATATTCAATGCCTTTAAGCGCAATCGGATCAGCCGTAATCAGCAGATCAAACTCTCCAGTTTGCAATAATTCATGCGGATTCGACTCAAAACCTGAGGCAAAGTCCAGGTCTACATCCGGATATTGCATCCGGTATTGATTGAGTAGCGGCATCAACCAGTCAAAACAGCTATGACATTCAGAGGAAAAAACAATTCGTCCGGTCTGACCATGCACAATTCGGCTGATATCACTCTGTGCAATTTGAACTTGCGGTAATATTTCATCTGCCAGTTTTAGCAACCGCTCCCCAACATTTGAAAAGCTCACAGGGCGACTACGCCGATTGACCACTTCGACGCCAAACCATTGGTCGAGTTCACGTAGCTGATGTGACAAGGCTGATGGGGTTAAACATAAATCACTTGCTGCTGCAACCAGAGAACCATGCTCCCGCAGAGCAGTTAAAGTTCTTAAATGGCGAAGTTCTATCATGAAAAAAACCGGAAATTTAAAAGACGGATGACACTTAATCTGTCTTAAGCATAACCCATTTTTCTTATTTTATTTAGTTTTTCTCATTT
>DFCG01000009.1:8542-8791 GCA_002367455.1 Acinetobacter sp. UBA3060
ACATCTTATACATCTGATCTAACCTGAACAGCTCACCTTCTTGGATGAGTGCTGTTTTACTATTTCGCTTCTGTAGAGGCTTTTGCTTGTAGGGACTGCGCCTGTGTTTCTGCCGTTTTTTTCTTGGCCTGAATTTGTGCCGCTATTTCCTGATTTTTCTCAGCAAAACGCAAGCCACCATCTCCGGCGAGACTGGTTTGGCTCATCACCATGCTGCTGCCCAAGATTAAAATCAGCTTAAAAAATTGA
>DFCG01000028.1:0-3126 GCA_002367455.1 Acinetobacter sp. UBA3060
TTGAGTTCTTCTGAAATCAGAGCAGTATCAATCTTTTTGCTCTTGAGTTTCATTTTAATTTGATTGGGACCTTTGCCTTTACGCTTTTGACTCGACAACATGGTTTCCGCCACACGCTGATCACTTTGATAGTTCTCACGGGACAGCTCTTCCACTAAGGTAATGACTTCATCACGATGCTCTGCATAAAGGCTTAATTTCTCGATCAGTTCGGCTTTGGAATATTCCTTGCGCGTCAGTACGGCAAAGGCATAAGAACGTAAGCGTGAGCCTGTCAGTCCCGGTTTCTTCTCATCCTGAGTTGGGGTAGAGGAAAACAAACGTTCTTCAGGGTCAAATTCAGGAGCGTCTTGGATCGCACTTTTTGCAGGTTGAGCTTGATCTTCAGTATCACCAAATTGCTGTTTTAAAGTTTCATAATCGAGCAGTTTGCTGAATTTCGCGTCTGACATGATTCTCTCGGATTTTAGATTCCCTATATAATAACAAAACGCCCCGGAGGGCGCTGTGTATTGACGTTTAAAGATGATGCATCTAATAAGATCATGCATCTAAAAAGTCAGGTTCTTCCTTGCTATCGTCTTCTTCAACAACCACTGCTTTAGTCAGAAGCTGGTCACGAATCAGTTTTTCAATCGTCTGAGCCATTTCTTTATGCTCTTCCAGATAACGGATGGTGTTGTTCTTACCTTGGCCAATTTTGTCGCCTTGATAAGAATACCACGCACCAGCTTTCTGCACGATTTCTTGCTGTACAGCAAGGTCGATCAATTCACCTAGATGGTTAACACCTTTACCATAAAGAATCTGGAATAAAGCTTCTTTAAACGGAGGCGCCATTTTGTTTTTCACGACTTTGACTTTGGTTTCAGAACCAACAATCTCGTCACCTTCTTTCACTTGGCCAATACGACGGATGTCCAAGCGAACAGAGGCATAGAATTTCAGTGCATTACCACCGGTTGTGGTTTCCGGGCTACCAAACATGACGCCAATCTTCATACGAATCTGGTTAATGAAGATCACCATACAGTTTGAGCGTTTGGCATTACCGGTAATTTTACGCAGTGCCTGGCTCATCAAACGGGCTTGCAGACCCATATGCGAGTCACCCATTTCGCCTTCAATTTCGGCACGTGGTGTCAATGCAGCAACAGAATCGACAACGATCATGTCGATCGCGCCAGAACGTACCAGCATGTCTGCAATTTCAAGTGCCTGTTCACCGTGATCCGGTTGCGATACCAGCAGATTGTCGATATCTACGCCAAGTTTGCGCGCATATTGAGGATCAAGTGCGTGTTCCGCATCGATAAATGCACACGTACCGCCTGCTTTCTGACACTCTGCAATTGCTTGCAATGTCATTGTGGTTTTACCTGAAGATTCAGGACCATAGATCTCGACGATACGACCTTTTGGTAAACCACCAATACCGAGCGCGATATCCAGCGTTAAAGAACCTGTAGACACGGCTTCAACTGCCTGAACGGTATTGTCACCAAGACGCATTACTGTATTTTTACCAAACTGTTTTTCAATCTGGCTTAAGGCAGCGTTGAGCGCCTTGTTTTTATTCTCATCCATCTTACAACCTCAATACGATGTCACTAAGTTAGTACTCAAGTGGATGTCTTAAATTAGAGCTTTGTTCCACAGGTGTATAGTGACAGAATTTTCCCTAGTGTTCTATAAAAGTCAGTGCATGTACGACATATTCTGACGCTTAAATTTAATCGTCATTATAGGACCATGACTGATCGAAATTCTGACTATTTTCATTTTTAAATCTACTGATGTCACGACGATCTTTCTTGCTTGGACGATGGTCGGGACGAGCTAGATTATGCAACTTTCTTTGTGACGTAATCAATTCCCGGCGCGCAATACTGACTTCGGTTTCTTCATACAGTTTTTGTGCCACGGGTGCAGGGCCACGAACATCAGAAAGTTCCTTAACCAGCACGGTTTTTTTGTCGATGCCTTGCTGAATCGTCAGTTCCATACCAACACGGACTTCGCGCGATACCTTGACACGTTCACCATTGTGATGGACTTTGCCACCTTCAATCGCATGTTTGGCAATCGAGCGGGTTTTAAAAAACCGTGCTGCCCACAGCCATTTGTCTATACGCATGCCTACCGCATCTTCGGGTAAAGACGATTTACGCATATTTTTTTTCTACCTCAGCCTGATTTAAATGAGTGATTAAATCTGTTAATTGGTGCAGCATCGGGTAATTACAAGTCTGGCGTGCTACTTTGGCTGAAGAGGGTTGCTGGATGCTGAACAGGTTCTGAATGCCATAGGCTTCGGCACCATTCAGAACTTTTTCGGTATCATCAATAAAATAAGCATGTGCAGGGTCAAATGGATGCAACGCATTCAGGCCTTGCCAGAATTCGATAAATTCTTTGGCATGCCCAATCGTTTCTGAACTGACAATCACATCGAAATAATCTCTTAAATTTAAGTGATCCAGTTTAAAGGCCAAGCCAGCACAGTCAGCATTGGTGGCCAGCCAGATCGGATAGCCATTATTTTTAAGATAATCGAGCAATTTGAGACAATGAGTGCGTAAAGCGACTTTATCTTTATGTTCAATTTGCATCGCCAGAACATCGACTTCGACTTTAGCCGTCCAGAAGCGTGAAGAGTACCAGTTTAAGGTATGATTATGTTCCTGATAGAATGCATAGAGTGTCGCCTGGCTTTGTTCCAGGCTACAGCCATGTGTGGCAGCATAACGCACAGGCAATAACTCGTTCCAGATGAAATCATCGTAGGCAAGATCAAGTAAAGTACCATCCATATCGAAAATTATGGTAGGTTTTTCAGAGCATTTTGACATATTTAGGTTTTCTATGTTTAAAGCAACAGCAGCACCACAAGATCCAATGATTTTGCAGTTTGTGCCCATTTTGACACAAGCCTGTGAAATTTTGCGAGAAGAATATCAGCGTTATTGTTCTGGTGCAGCTTTTGATGTCATCAAAAAAAATGATAATTCTCCGGTGACTCAGGCAGATTTTCGGGTCGATACTTATCTGACCCAAGCTTTGGCAGAGATTTCAAGTTTGCCTTTATTGTCTGAAGAAGGACAGGAACATGAACGCCGCTCATGG
>DFCG01000028.1:3188-24026 GCA_002367455.1 Acinetobacter sp. UBA3060
TGGAAGATCAGGTGGATATCTATCCACGTTTTCATCCGACCTCGGAATGGGATACCAGCGCTGGTCAATGTATGCTCGAACGGATTGGTGGTGGTCTGGTCGATTTAGAAGGCCGTCCATTTATTTATAATCATCGGGATACTTTGCTGAATGGCGGATTCATTGCCTATAAGAATAATGATATGAAAATTATTGCATTGCAGGCGGTTTCTGACATGCAGGCCGAGCATTGAGCAAAATTCTGAGCGTGTTATAGTGGTGCTTAACCTATTACCAATCCAGAGTTGGCTGTAACGTGTCCCTGAAACTGCTTCCACCGAGTATGTTGAGTGCAATTGATTTATTGCCCGATGTACAAACGCCTGTCACCTTATTCACACGGCATTCGATTCGTGAAGATGTTCCGGGGCAGGGTTTGGCAGGCTATGATCTGCAATTGACCAATCAGGGGCGGGATCTGGCGCAGGAATGGGGTGCTTATCTGGCTGATCAAACTGATCGTGTGATTCATCACTGTATTTCAAGTCCGATCCAGCGTTGTATTGATACCGCTGCATTGATGATTGAAGGGGCAGATGCGGTTACCCCTGAGCAGAATACCCATCGTATTGAAATTATTGAACAGGGACTTCTGGTGGAGCCTGGCAGCTTTGTGCTGGATATTCAAAAAGCAGGGCCTTATTTTGCCAAGCAAGGTGCGCTCGGTTTTATTAACAGTTTTGTCAATAATGCCTTGCCGGGGATGAAACAGCCGATTCATGGCGTAGTGGATGTACTAGAACTGATTTACAACACCCATCCACAAAATAAATATGGGCTAAGTTTGGCCGTTAGTCACGACACCATTTTGGCAGCGATGATTGCAGTGATGTCAGGGCGTCAGGATGTCAGTCGGGAAGACTGGCCGAAAATGATGGAAGGTCTGTTTGTCTGGTTTGAGGGTGATGTATTCTTGGAATCTAAGCTGAAATGGATCTGGCGCGGTCAGGTACATGAACTGGATATTGGAGATTTTAAACGTTCCCAACTTTCTTAAATCAAATTGATCTATTCAAAACTCAATTGTTCGCAGCAATTGAGTTTTTTTATTTATGACCAGAAATTTCATAAAGAGGAGGTGGCGTTTCATATGGATCATTCAATAAAGTTCAGGCTAAAACGATAAAAATAAATTTTGAACTGCATCTTTTACATTTATAGGGTGAAAATTCAATAATGTAAGTATAAAAATTATCTATGCTTAACAAATATAGAAATATTCATCTTGAGGAAAATTATGAAAGTTATCACAATTTTTAGCCTGATCGCGATTTTGGGTTTAACCGCATGTCAAAAGCGGGATACTGACAATACGAAACAGGATAAGACTACTTCGCCATCCTCTATGGATAAAGATCAATAATCTAAAAAGGGAGGTGCGACTTATTTTTTTATCTCATCGTATTGGCAGGATGAGGGCATCTAAACGGATTGTTTTTCTGATTTCTTGAAATTTCAGGCACAAAAAAAGCCCTAAAAAAGGGCTTTTTTCATTTGCGATTAGTTAGAAGCTAATGCTTTAACTTGCGCGTTCAAGCGGCTCTTATGACGAGCTGCTTTGTTTTTATGGATGATGCCTTTGTCAGCCATACGGTCGATTACTGGAACAAGCGATTTGTACGCTTCAGTAGCAACTGCATAGTCATTAGTGCTGATAGCAGCTAATGTGCGTTTAAGATAGGTACGAACCATAGAACGCAAGCTTGCGTTGTGTTTGCGTGCTTTAACGTTTTGACGAGCACGTTTTTTAGCTTGAGCAGAGTTTGCCACTCGTGCACTCCTTGAAATAGATTGGTCTGGGCGGGCTGAAACTCAACTGAAAACCAACATCAGAGGAATTATCACCAGCCCGTAAACAAGTGCCATATTTTGATTAAACTAAGCACCGAAGTCAAGTCTTGACATGCTTTGACAACATTTTAGATGCAGAAAAATTCTAAAGAAAACGTTAGATTAGTATTCCACCTAGGAGATCGTATAAAAAATGACTAAATCACTGACTCATCCCATCGTGATAGGTGCCACCGGCTTGGTGGGAAAACAACTGATAAAACGTTTGCAAGATGAGCCGACTTGCCAGCAGATTACTGCAGTGGTCAGAAAACATCAAAATGATCTGGATGCTTTGGATAAAGTTCAACAACTGGTACTGGAAGATTTCCTGATGTTGAATGATCAGGATGTTAGTAAGCATAGCCATGGTTTTAGCTGCCTGGGCAGCACCATGAAAAAGGCCGGATCCAAACAGGCATTTTATAGTATTGACTATACCATAAATGCTCACTTTGCAGAGCTGTTACAACAAACTTCAGCGCATTACCTGTTGCTGAGTGCAATGGGTGCCGATTCCCAATCGCATTTTTACTATAATCGGGTCAAAGGTGAGCTGGAAGAATATGTACAAACATTGACTCTGGACAGAATCAGCCTGATTCGACCTTCATTGCTCATTGGTGAACGTCCAGAGCAGCGTTTTTTGGAAGATATCGCGCAGCAGGTTTACCACAAAGTATCGCGTTTTATTCCGGATAGTTTTGCGTATAAGCCAGTGACAGCCGAGCAGGTGGCTCATACTATGGTCGAGGCCGCGCTAACTCAGACGGTAAAATTTGAAATTTATGATAATTTACGCATACAAAAAATGAAATGAGGGGAAAACACCGTGTCTACAGCAGCATTTGTTACCTGTGACTTGTTAGATGATCATCCAGAATTAGAGCTTCAGGTNNTCCATGCGCTGTGCCTTGATGGGTGACCTGATTGCAGAATCAGCGGTAAAAAATCACTGGAATGGTGTAATTATTTACGGTTGCGTTCGTGATGTCGATGCAATTGCTGAACTTGATCTTGGTGTACATGCATTGGCGGCTATTCCACAGAAGAGCAATCGCAAGGGCGTGGGTGAGGTGGATATCACCCTCTGTTTTGGTGGAGTCACGTTTAATGCTGGCGATTATGTCTATGCAGACAATAATGGCATTGTGGTCTCTAAAACAGCCTTAGTGGCTTAATTGGCCAAGTGTTACATTAAAGAATAACAACAAAACTGATCTATACCGCGAAAGACAGGATGCTTACATTCTGTCTTTCAGTTGAATAAAACAAAAACAGGAAAATATTATGTTGGGTCATCAAATTAAAGTTGCACAAGCTTTGGCCTCTGCAGTCGCTCAAGGTGGACGTGGCATGGTCGGTACACCATTTCCGAATCAGCCTGAAAAAGCCTTAAAGCTCTATGAATATGAGGGTTCGCCATTTTGTCGCCGGGTGCGTGAAGTCATGACTTTGCTGAATCTGGATTATGAAGTCTATCCATGTCCACGGGGTGGTACTCATTTTCGTCCCGAAGTTCAGCAATTAGGCGGAAAACTCCAGTTTCCATTTCTGGTAGATGAAAATACGGGCGATCGACTTTATGAATCGCAAGATATTATTCATCATCTGTTCAAGCACTATGGCAAAACAGGCAAGACACCCAAAAAATATGCTCACTATCCCAAAATTCCGGTGGCTGCAATTGCTGGCACAGTCATCAACGGTTTACGCGGAGGAATGGTGAATCCCAAGATCAAGGATCGGCCAACACCTGAACAGTTACTAGAATTATGGGGTTTTGAGGCCAGTCCTTATACCCGGATCGTACGCGCCGTGTTGAGTGAGCTGGAAGTTCCCTTTATTTTTCACAATGTCGCCAAAGAACGCTGGCAGGATTATGGGCCAGCCAAGTTGCGCTTAAGACCGGGGAAATATGAACCACTACCAGGCGGGAAGCGTGAACATTTATTTGAAATGATGGGAAATAATATTCAGGTTCCTTATCTGGTCGATCCAAATACAGGCGTGAATATGTTTGAATCAGCTGAGATTGTAAAATATTTAAAACAGCAATACGGCACCGCTTAAAATATTCAGCCTATTAAAACTCTAAAATTGTGCTTAAGAAATGCCATTCACTGCGTAGATGGCATTTTTTTATGCTGGTTTTAAGCAGACGGTATTTAGAATATCCCTATGAGGCTAGAAAGAAATAGCATAAAAATGAAATAAATCATGATTTTTAGAGTTTTTTTGGTTATATTTTACTCTTCAAGGTGACATAACAATAAATATAAGGGGCGTGCTTATGACAGCACTAGAGGCAGTCTTGCCAGTACCTGTATTAATCGTTGAAGATGAGTATGTCATTCAACGACGTTTAAAAATTATATTAACCAATTTGGGCTATAGCGAAGATGTTCTGCTCTTTGCCAATAATCTTAAAGAAGCATATTTCATTTTAAAACAACAGCCGATTTCACTGGCATTGGTCGATTTGGGGCTGCCGGATGGAAGTGGGATTTCGATTATTGAAAAAATTCGCGAAAATGACGCACAAACTCTGATTTTGGTGGTTTCGGCCTGGAGTACGCAGAACAGTTTATTTACCGCAATTCAGGCGGGTGCCACCGGTTATGTATTAAAAGAACGCGATGATGTGGAAGTCACTTTGGCGATCCGCAGTATTTTACGGGGTGGCGCGCCAATTGATCCTTTTATTGCGCGGGAAATTCTCAAGCAGATTTCTATACCTGCTTCATCACCACCAGTCGAACGCAACCACTCGGATGCCGAGCAGGAAGTGCTGACCCATCGGGAAAAAGAAATTCTGTCACTGGTCGCACAAGGCCTGAGTAATCGAGAGATTGCCGAGCAACTTTGTGTGTCACGTTATACCGTGGAAAGTCATATCAAGCATATTTACCGGAAACTGTCCGTCAGTCGGCGTACCAAGGCAGTCAGTACCGCACGGCATTTAGGAATTCTGTGATGCATCTAGCTCGTTCTGGAAGCAGGCAGCGACAGAGATTGCAATGGATCGGTATTTTGCTCTTTTGCTGCTGGCTGTGTTTGCTAAGTGCTATGAGTCAGGCGCAAGACCATTTTCAGGTCAATGATCTCTGTGACGTGAAGATTGACTACATTCAAAAGGTTCAGGTGCAGAATCCTAGCCAGATGCCTGCATCCGGCTGGCAAAGTGTCAGTTTGCCGGATAACTGGCAGCGTAACTGGAAAGATTATCATGGTGGGGCCTGGTATAAAATTGTTTGGAACTGGTCATGCCAAGACAATATTCGTCTTGCAGAACCGATTGCCTTTTCCATTGATTATATTAATTCGGCTGGCGCCGTGTTCCTGAATGGTGATTTACTCTGGTCAGATCAGCACCTGCAAGAACCATTGTCAAAAAGTTGGAATATGCCGCGTTACTGGATTTTGCCCATCAGTGGCTTAAACAAGGACAGCAATGAAATTCTGGTTTATGTACAGGGTTATAGTTTTCAGAACGCCGGACTGGGTAAAATTGAATTTAATAATGTGCTGGTCAATAGCCAGAAGCATTTAGGCGAAATCTGGGATCGCCGCACGCTGTTTCAGATGAATATGATTTTCTCAGCAACGATTGGGATCATCTGCTTCATTGTCTGGCAATTTCGACGTTCAGAAACCACCTTTGGCTGGCTGGCACTCAGTTCATTCCTATGGATTCTGTTTATTTCCAATGTACTGACCACAGAAAGCTTTCCGTTTCGCTCCAGCATCGCGGCCAGCAAAGCCAATATGCTTTGTTTTATTGCCTATATCCACTGTTTTAGTCTGTATTTGATCCGCTTTTTAAAACAGAGATTTAAGTATGTGGAGCGGGGATTTATCCTGATCACGCTTTTATTTGCTCTGCTGATTGTGATGAGTTCCTTGGATTATCTGGGGCAGGTACTGGGCACAGCATTTATTTTCTATGTGGGATTATTTATAAGCTGTATTATTTATGTGAGCTATCACGCACTTAAAACCCGCAATGGGGAATATCTTTTCCTGATGCTGTGTCTGTGGGGGATTTTGTTATGTGTAATCGTAGATCTGATCATTTTAAGTCAAACGGCAATTAGTGATTTTTCACCTTTATCACCCTATACCTCACCGATTATTACCCTGTTTGTGGTGCTGATTATGGCCACGCGGTTGAATCGTAATGTCAGGAAAATCGAAAAATTTAATAGCCAGTTAGAACGTAAAGTCCAGCAGGTCGGTGCTGATCTGAATAAAAGCCTGAACGATAAACATCAACTGGAGCTGGATAATGTCCGCTTACAGGAGCGGATTAACTTATCGCATGAACTGCATGACGGGCTAGGAGGCTCGATTGTGCGCTCTATGATTCTGGTCGATCAGAGTACTGACAGCATTCCCAACCGACAGTTTCTTTCCATGCTGAAATTGCTCAGAGATGATCTCAGACAAATCATTGATAGTGGTTCGTCTATCGAAAATAAAGTACCGGAAACCCCGCTACTCTGGATTGCCCCGGTACGTTATCGTTTTACCCAGTTGCTGGAAGAGATAAATATTGAGGTTGAATGGTTATTTCCAATAGTCTGGCAGCGTGAACCGACCGCATTGCAGTGTTTGACCCTGATTCGGGTGGTCGAAGAAAGTCTGACCAATATCATTAAGCACAGTCAGGCCAGTCAGGTAAAAGTTAGTCTGGAATATTCCCAACCGCATCAGCTTACCCTGAGTATTCAGGATAATGGCATCGGTTTCGATGCTGAAATGGTGCAAAAAAATGGTTTGAGTATTGGAATGCGCAGCATGAAAATGCGGGTTGAGCGCATGGGAGGATTGTTCCAGATTGAATCTGAACAAGGAAATACGCTGATTCGTGTTGTATTAGAGCTGTATCAGCCTTAAGTAGCTAGAATTCTAGACTCTGAAAATAAAAAGAGGATCATGTGATCCTCTTAAAATTAACGCTTAAATAGAACCGTGGAAAGATTACTCGTCGTCACTAGGTGGAACCAGCATCAACACGGCTTCATTTAATAATGCAGCAACATCTTCCAGAATTTCTTCATCAGCGAAGTCTTCACCGAATAACAGCGCTTCACCATCTGCAAGCTGTTTGAGTTTTGCGGTAAATGTCTCAGAGATGCACACACCCTCACCATTTGCCCAGAACAGAACGTCGCCGTCCGTTTCAGTATAAAGCAGGCGTGACGCAGGTTCGAGCATCAGGCTATAGCCCTGATCGAGTGCTTCTTCCAGATCACCTGTACCGATTTCTTCTGCTTCAGGCAGGTTTTCAGGATATTTAGGTTCGGACATCAAGCTCATGATGGCATCTTCGAGAACATTGGAATTATGCAGTTGCTGCATGATGTGTTCTTTCAGATATTCCAGCTCATTGCTGCTCACTTCACCGATAGCACCGACTTGATCACGGATGATATCCAGCAATGGGTTACGCAGCGTTTCATTTTCAGAGAATTTATCCCCGACACGATCCATCATGTCACTGATATTTGGCATGCGGAAACCGAATGAATAAGTCAGGCAGTCATCTTCAGCCACGCCGTAATGAGCTAGACCAGGCGGCACATAGAGCAAGTCGCCAGGTGCCAGCACTTCATCAAAGTTCACTTCTATTTCAGGCAATAATTTAAGCGGTTGACCCGGAACAAATGGAGTTTCGGTATCACACATTTGCCCAAGCTGCCAGCGACGATGGCCATAGCCTTGTACCAGAAACACATCATAGAAATCGAAATGCTTGCCGACTGAACCGCCTTGCGGTGCATAAGACACCATGATGTCATCGCGACGCCATTGTGGAATAAATGGGAATTTTTTCCAAAGTGCCGACAGGTCAAATGAATAGTGATCTACAGCCTGAACCAAAAGCGTCCAGAGCTTGGGCATTTTCTGGAAATCTGCTTTGAGCAAAGGTGAAGATTTCACGCTCCATTGATTCGGATCACGATCTTTCTGCTTGATGAGACGGGCAGTGACATGTTCTTCAAGCGCAAGTTCCATCACATCATTGGGTTCAAGCAAACTGGCGATTTCAGGCATTGCATTACGCACCAGTAAAGGTTTCTTTTGCCAGTATTCGCTAAGGAATTGTTCAGCGGTAATACCGCCTAGTACGTCTAAAGGTTGAGACATAGAGTAAAGCCTGAATTTAAAGGGAGAGATTAAGGAACCAAAATTTTTAATTCACGAAGAATATGACAGAGCTTGATCATTGGCATGCCCATCAGCGTGGTCTGATCTTGTCCGATCATTTCTTCAAACAAGCTGATACCGAGGCTTTCACATTTGAAACTGCCTGCACAATGTAACGGCTGTTCAATTTTGACATAACGCTCGATTTCGACCTGAGACAGTTTGCGGAACTTGACTTTATAGTGTTCAACCAGACTTTGTTCAAAACCGGTCGATAGCTGCTGCACACTGAGCGCAGTACTAAAATAGACAATCTTGTCCGAGTTGGCTTGTAGCTGGCGAATGGCCTTTTCAGTCGTTAACGGTTTACCAATAAAAATATCCGGCGCACCTTCACGCCATGCCACCTGATCTGAGCCGATCACAATCGCTTCTGGATTTTGTTCAGCAATATATCTGGCTTTCTCAAAAGCCAGTCGTTGTGCCAGATCATCTGCGTGATTTTCCCCGCGAGGAGATTCATCAATATCCGGTACCATGGAAATATAATTAATATGCAGACGATCCATCAGCGCTTTGCGGGTTTGACTGGACGATGCCAAGATAATCTGTGCAGAATTCATTAGACAGCATATTCCTCAAGAATATTTAACGGTACATACGCCAGAACAGCTTTGTGACAGGCTTGTAGCTTGATCGGTGGGGCTTGACCGGCTTCATAGGCCTCTACCCAGCGCGTTACACAGATACACCAGAAATCGCCCGGTTGCAGGCCCGGGAAATCCAGTTCAGGCAAAGGCGTAATCAGGTCATTACCAACTTTTTGGGAAAAATTCAGAAATTCTGAAGTCATTTGTGCGCATACCGTGTGCTGGCCCAGATCGGTGGTCGCAGTATGGCAAAAGCCATTGCGGAAATAACCGGTAATCGGATCGAAGCAACAGCTGGACAAAGGCTCACCTAACACGTTCAAACGGTTAAGATTTGGATCAGGATGTATCGACATAGGGACTGAATCTAAAAGAGGCTTTTTTCTATCATAACAAAACTTTGGCATTCATAATGTTTTCTGCAAAAGATGCTAACCTTTTTCTGCATAATCATTTAAAATCGCCTGGTTTTAATATCTATAAAGTGAGCTCTACATGAACTTTCAGCGTATGACTGACCTCGATTTAGCAGGTAAACGTGTTCTGATCCGTGAAGATTTAAACGTTCCTGTTAAAAATGGTGTGATCACCAGCGATGCGCGTCTTCGTGCAGCATTGCCAACGATTAAAGCAGCACTAGAAAAAGGCGCTGCAGTCATGGTGTATTCTCATCTGGGTCGTCCGGTTGAAGGTGAGCCTAAAGCTGAACAGTCACTTGCTCCTGTAGCGGCTTACTTGACTGAAGCTTTGGGTCAGGACGTGAAACTGTTCACTGACTATTTAAATGGTGTTGAAGTTCAGCCAGGCCAGGTGGTTCTACTTGAAAACTGCCGTTTTAACGTCGGTGAAAAGAAAAACAATCCAGAGCTTGCAGCAAAATATGCAGCACTTTGTGATGTATTCGTGATGGATGCCTTTGGTACAGCGCACCGTGCAGAAGCGTCTACTGAAGGTGTAGCACGTTTAGCAAAAGTTGCAGCAGCAGGTCCTTTATTGGCAGCTGAACTGGATGCACTTGGTCGTGCACTGAAAACTCCAGAAAAACCAATGGTGGCGATTGTTGCAGGTTCTAAAGTTTCAACCAAACTTGACGTTTTGACCTCACTTTCTGACATTTGTGATCAATTGATTGTTGGTGGCGGTATTGCCAACACTTTCCTTGCTGCGGCAGGCTATAACGTGGGCAAATCACTGTGTGAAAAGGATCTGATCGATACAGCAAAAGCCATTGCTGCAAAAGTATCAGTTCCACTTCCAACTGACGTAGTCGTTACAGATGCCTCTGAAATTAACTTTGAAGATTTCTTGGGTTCATTGGCTGCTGCGAAAGCGACGGTGAAAAACGTTGCAGATGTTGCTGACAACGACATGATCCTAGATGTAGGTCCAGAAACTGCGAAAGCATTTGCAGAAATCCTGAAAACCTCTAAAACCATTCTTTGGAATGGGCCAGTCGGCGTATTTGAAGTAGATCAATTCGGTGAAGGGACTAAAACTTTATCTTTAGCAATTGCTGAATCGGAAGGTTTCTCGATTGCAGGCGGTGGGGACACACTTGCTGCGATTGATAAATATGAAGTGGCTGACAAAATTGGTTATATCTCGACGGGTGGCGGTGCATTCCTTGAATTCGTTGAAGGTAAAACCCTTCCTGCAGTTGCGGTATTGTTAGAACGTGCTTAATGGCATGTCCTAAGCTAAAAAGCTGGCCAAGTGCCAGCTTTTTTTTATGTCATTTTTTTGACAGTGAAAACTTACCCTTCATGGCTTCGTCATTAAAATGCAATAAATCTGTCATAAGATGCAGTCATTAAATCACCAAATGACGAGAATACGTGATGAAAAAACAGTTAACTACGGCAGTATTATTAGCAGCATCTCTGGCACTGACTGCATGTGCAAAACAGGAAAGCGCACCAGAAGCTGAAGCAGAAAGCTCGGCAGCAGTGGCGGATCAGACTGTAACTCCAGAACAGCAAGCCGCCATTGACGCCATTGATCAGCCAATTTTAGATGAAAAAAATACCGATATTCCAGCTGAAGTTGCCAATGCGCCAGCCGATGAAGCGACTGCAGACGAGTCAGTTACTGCGACTTCAGAGCCTGTAGCACCTTAATCTGGCTGATGTGACACAAAATCCCTGCAAATGCAGGGATTTTTTTTAAATAGTGTTATTTGTTGCTGAATTGAAACCTTTGAACATGTAGAATATGGGGCATTCACTGGGAGGATATTATGGCTCTTATTTCATTGCGCCAGCTCTTGGATCACGCCGGCGAACATGCTTACGGCGTACCAGCATTTAACGTAAACAACTTAGAACAAATGCGTGCAATTATGCTTGCAGCAGATGCAACCAATTCACCTGTTATCGTACAAGCATCTGCGGGTGCGCGTAAATATGCAGGCGCTCCGTTCTTGCGTCACCTGATTTTGGCTGCAATTGAAGAATGGCCACATATTCCAGTGGTAATGCATCAAGACCACGGTACGAGCCCTGACATTTGCCAACGTTCAATCCAGTTAGGCTTTTCATCAGTGATGATGGACGGCTCACTGGGTGAAGACGGTAAAACACCAACTTCATATGAATATAACGTTGATGTGACTCGCCGTACAGTTCAAATGGCACATGCGTGTGGCGTATCTGTTGAAGGTGAAATCGGTTGTTTGGGTAGCCTTGAAACAGGTATGGCGGGTGAAGAAGATGGCGTAGGCGCAGAAGGCGTACTGGATCATTCTCAACTCCTGACTTCAGTTGAAGAAGCGCGTAGCTTCGTTGCTGATACCAATGTTGATGCGCTTGCAATTGCAGTAGGTACTTCACACGGTGCGTACAAGTTCACGCGTCCACCTACAGGTGATATTCTTGCGATTGACCGCATTAAAGAAATTCACGCAGCACTTCCAAACACACATCTTGTCATGCACGGTTCAAGCTCTGTGCCACAAGAATGGTTGGCAGTGATTAACCAGTATGGCGGCGACATCAAGGAAACTTACGGTGTTCCGGTTGAACAGCTGGTTGAAGCGATCAAACACGGCGTGCGCAAGATTAACATCGATACTGACTTGCGTTTAGCATCTACCGGTGCAATGCGTCGTATGATGGCAGAAAAACCAAGCGAATTCGATCCACGTAAATTCTTCAGCGCAACTGTAGATGCAATGAAGCAAATCTGTATCGATCGTTACGAAGCTTTTGGTACTGCAGGCAATGCAGACAAGATTCGCCCAATCTCTTTAGAGAAAATGGTGTCACACTATAAATAATTCCCAGTGAATCATTTATAAAAAAAGCCCACTGCAAATGTGGGCTTTTTTGTAGACTCATAAATATCAAGAATAAGAGCAGCATATGGAACTGATTTTCGCAGCAGCGCTATGCAGCGTTGCGGTCTCAATATTATTAAAAGTCGCCAAAAATAAGGGCTTGAGTCCGATACACATGATTAGCTGGAACTATATGACAGCCAGTCTCTTGTGTTTTTTCTGGTTTAAGCCTGATATTCAGCATATTTCAATGTCTCAGACGCCTTGGTTGCTTATTCTGGCTCTGGGTATTTTGCTTCCGAGCGTATTTCTGTTTTTGGCCAAGGCTTTGCAAACGGCTGGAATTTTAAAAACCGAAATTGCCCAGCGACTTTCTGTAGTTTTGTCACTGGCTGCAGCCTATTTCATTTTTCAGGAACAGTTTAATCAGCTGAAAATACTTGGGATCGCTTTAGGTATTGGAGCAGTGCTGTGCATCCTGTTTTCACATCGACAAAGTACAGGACAGGGCAGTCAGGGAATGTTGTATCTGGGCTTGGTCTGGGTCGGTTATGCACTGATTGATGTATTGTTGAAATATACAACCAGTCTGGGCCTCCAATTCGCGTTGGCGCTGAATCTAATGTTTGTTTGTGCCCTGATCATTTCGATGGGCTATCTGTTAATCAAATATAAAAGCTTGGGCTCGATGCAGAATATCGGCGCTGGTCTGTTATTGGGTTTCCTGAATTTTGCCAATATTGCTTTCTATGTCAAAGCCCATATGCTGCTTAAGGATTCACCTGCGATCGTCTTTGCTGGCATGAATATTCTGGTGGTGGTATTTGGTGTGATAGCAGGTCTGGTATTCTTTAAAGAACGGCTCAAACCTGCAAGTACTCTAGGATTACTGCTAGGCTTGACTAGTGTGATTTGCCTAGCTTATGCAATGTCTGCTTGACATAAGAGGATGCAAATTCAATCGGATGTCGGAGCAGGTCACCTGCTTCGGCCAGTCCAAGCAATAAACCGGACTGTTGGCAGTCTGGACAGTGCGGATAACGATGCTGTTGCTCTTTATAGTGCTGGAGATAAATTTTATCGCAATGATGGCATTCAAATTTCAGGGATTTGGATGTAAGGAGCGACATAGATGACCTCTATTGTTATTCTATTAGATGTAAATTAAATAAAGCAAAAAATAGGCCCGAATTGACATGGAAAGGGGCGCTTGACCCCTTTTATAGCATAAATTCCTTACAGTTTGGTGAAAATATCTTCAGCTGCAAGACGTGATTTAGGGAGTTTGGCATTGAAATCATTTTCACTGCGATAGCCTAAAGTCAGCAATACAGAAGGGATCAAACCCTGTTCTGCAAGTTGTAATTCTTCACTAATCATCTCTTCGTCAAAGCCGCCAATTGGTGTGGCATCAACCCCTTCAATTCCGGCAGCCAAGAGCATTTGACCGAGTGCAATGAAGGTCTGGTTTTCAGCCCAACGCTGAATATCACCTTTTTCATTACGATAATAATGAATATAACCTGCACGGGTATTTTTCTGACCTTCTTTGGCTGATTCATCTTTAAAACGGCCACTGAGATCATCACGGTTCAATA
Source organism: Acinetobacter sp. UBA3060 (assembly GCA_002367455.1). Lineage (GTDB taxonomy): Bacteria > Pseudomonadota > Gammaproteobacteria > Pseudomonadales > Moraxellaceae > Acinetobacter. The sequence goes on from DFCG01000028.1 coordinate 16,733, forward strand.
AGTTTTCTAGATGCAACTCATTAATATCGGCTTTGGTGCAGAATAAAATGGTATGGGATGAATCCAGAACTTTGGGTGCATTGTAGGCATAAGTACCAACCAACGCTTTGGCAATGCGCTGTTTGGCTGCATCATGATCGGCAATAAAAAAATGCCAAGGCTGAATATTGATTGAAGAGGGTGTCAGACGCAAAATTTCTAATAAGCGCTCGAACTGTTCTGCCGGGATTTTCTTGCTAGGATCATAGGCTTTAGTGGTATAGCGGGTCTGCGTGATCTTGAGTAAATCCATCAATGGGCTCCAATCTTTTTAAATAAACAGCGAGTAGAAGTTTTAAATATATACATTTTTCACATCCCCTGATTATTACAATAAAAAAGCATCAGGCAAAGCCTGTTTTGAGATGATCTTGAGCTGGATTCAAGCAAAACTTAGAGTTAAATCAGATTAAAATCCAGTTTTTGTCTATTGGCACTTTTAAGCGAGAAGCGTTTAATAAGAGGCATCGCCAGCAACATGCAAATAGGTTAGCGGATGCAAGTGACCAATTACTTTAAACACAAACTGAAAACCCAGCAGCAAATCGGCTTATGGATTGGATTGGCAGATGCCTATGGCACCGAGATTGCGGCAAATGCAGGTTATGACTGGCTGCTGATTGATGGTGAGCATGCGCCCAGTGATTTGAGAACCACCTTGTCGCAACTGCAAAGTATTGCCGCTTATCCCTCGCAAGCAGTGGTACGACCGCCGATTGGCAGCGTACAACTGATCAAGCAACTCCTGGATATCGGCGCGCAAACGCTGTTGATTCCGATGGTAGAAACCGTGGAACAGGCCGAACTCATGGTCANNGGGATTGATGGCGTGTTTATTGGCGCCGTTGATCTATCTGCCACTATGGGTTATCAAGGTGATCCGAATCATCCTGAAGTACAAAAAGCTGTAATTGATGCAATCCAGCGGATTCGTTCTGCAGGCAAAGCTGCAGGAATTCTGTCAACCCAGCATGAAGTGACGCAAAAATATATCGAACTTGGCACTGAGTTTGTAGCAGTGGGCGTAGATACCAGTATTTTGATGAATTCCTTGCGTGATCTATTGGGGAAATATAAAAAGGATATCAATGTGATTAATCCGACTAGCGGTTATTAATCAACAAGAGATTCTGAATGAATAGCTTGCTTAGATTTTTAGTTTATTTTTAACCGGAAATTCTTTAGATGAGCTATTCATTCAGCCATAAGAAAATCATAATGAACCTTCAAGATGCAGAACAATTTTTACAAGAACAGCAGAACATCTTAGAGAACCAACGTCAGCAAAAAACTAGACGAGCGCAACAAGCTCTTTTATGATTCACGTACTGTTTGCAGCCTTAAATGCTATTCTCTTGATCCTAAATTATCAAAAGACGGGAGAGTGGAACTTGCTGTACCTCGGGCTGAGTTTCATGTCTCTAATATTGATTTTAAGGTATTTAAAGACAGGTTTTGTTTATCAACGGAAATGAAGTAACGTTAAAATGAATTTTAGATCATAAAAATCAAAAGCCTAATAATTAACAAAGCATGAAAAAAGTTCTTAAAAATCCCATTCTATTGTCATTACAATGTAATTTTGCTTTTGCTGGATAAATAGCTTACACTGGTTGCACTTCAAGCAAGTACTGTTCTTGCTTCTATTATTATTTTAAGCTGATTGTGATGTACTTTTTAGTTCAAGTATTTGAACTCAAATAAGATCTACTAACCATAGAACTATTATGTAAACTAGGTTGTTATTAATCTCTCTCCATATAGTCACAAAAAGCTCATATCGTGTGAGTAAATATTTTGATCAAAATCAATGAATGGCATATTGCCACTGCCGCTGATGGCAATGAAATTAACGTGAAACTGGTTCCATTAAAGCGCAAGCAAAATACAATGGACGGTTTTATCTGGGTTGAGGTCGGTAAAATGATTCAATTGCCAACGGGTGAGGAATTTCAGTTCAATCTCGATGGTAAAAGTTTCTATACTGGGGTAAACCAGCTTTATCGTCTGTGTTAAGCAGATCAATATCGTAAAAAGTGGCTGATTAATATCGCCACTTTTTTAGTTTCAGGGTATCAAAACTTTGATCTTCCTGAATTTCCAGAATCTCTGCACTGTCTTCTTTCCAGTCGCCTAGTACAATTCTTCTTTTCTGGGCTAACTGATGAATGGCTGCGCGATGCGTATGACCATGGATCAGTACATCTACATCCTGTAATGCCAGCTCAACTGCATGNNAAGACAAAATCCCGGTTGCCGGCCTGAAAATAGACTTGATTCCCAGCCTGAGTAAACTGTTTTAATGCAGTGACAATCTCGTCCAGCCACGGAGACGTATAATCATCACCAATCCAGGCATTGAACCAGTCACCCAAAATATACAGTTGGGTATTTTGATCTTGATACTCAGTTAATAAATCTAAAAACCCCCGAACAAGTCGAGGGTGATCAGGTGACAAATGTAAATCTGAGATAAACAGATAGATCACGAATCTTTTCCTTGTTTAATTTAATCCCTCCCGACCTCCCTTTGAAAAAGGGAGGAAAACCTTATTTTGATAAAAGGTGATTCCCTCCTTTATTAAAGGACTTGCGTAGCAGTGCTACTCAGGGAGGATTTAAACTTATTCAGAAATGATTTTTGCAGATTCGATTACTACATTTTCTAGAGGAACGTCAGCGTGGTAGCCACGGTTGCCAGTGCGCACGTTTTTGATTTCGTTCACAACGTCCATACCTTCAACCACTTTACCAAATACCGCATAACCCCAACCTTGAGCAGTTTTGCCAGAGTGGTTAAGGAATGAGTTGTTTTTCACGTTAATGAAGAACTGAGCAGAAGCAGAGTGCGGTGCCTGAGTACGCGCCATTGCAATCGTACCTTCGTCATTGGTCAAGCCGTTGTCTGCTTCGTTTTCGATTGCATCACGTGTTGCTTTTTCCTTGAAATTTTCATCCATGCCGCCGCCTTGGATCATGAAACCATCAATAACACGGTGGAAAATTACGCCGTCATAAAAACCGTCACGTACGTATTCTAAAAAGTTAGCTACGGTTTTAGGTGCTTTTTCAGCATTGAGTTCTAGAACAATACGACCTTTATTGGTGTTTAATTCGACTTGAGGAAAACTCATTGTGTAATCTCCTGATCATGGACGAGTGCCATGGTTTTTTCTGAATGAGTGAAGCATAAGCAAACTACATTCGACAAGGCAAGTAAAAACATTATTTTCTTTGTTAAAAGCATAAAAATAATACCTTATTTATACGTTGATTTATCAAGGCATTTCAAATACTGCCAGACAGGGCGTTATATTCCCGACAGGCACGAATTGAATCATTTTCTGATTCCGTAAAGCGTTGATATTTTAGTTTTGGGCAGCTTACTGTATTTTCACTTTTTAAAATGAGTGAATTGAAATCAAATACCGTAGTTAGCGGTTGAGAGATTAATCACCTATAGTTAAACTAAGGAACTTTGATAATGAATATACGTACAGCTTGTACGATGAAATATTCGTTAATCCCTTTTTAACTTTAGAAGTGAATGATTGATCATGAAGCCAAATGATGTTGTGACATCTCTGCCCGAGAACCCGACCCAAAAGAACAATGCAGTCGATTCAGTGCAGCAGCAAGAACAACAACCAGGCTTGGACTTTGTACGTCAGGTCATTACCGATGATTTAGCCGCTGGTCGCGTTCAACAGGTGGTGACGCGTTTTCCGCCTGAGCCGAATGGCTATTTACATATTGGCCATGTGAAAGCAATTTGCTTGAACTTCGGAATTGCTGAAGAATTTAAAGGTGTGTGTAACCTGCGTTTTGATGATACCAATCCGGATGCCGAAGAACAGGAATATGTGGATGGTATTGCCAATGACGTGAAATGGCTGGGTTTCCAGTGGGAAGGTGAGCCGCGTTATGCATCAAGCTATTTCGATCAACTTTATACCTGGGCAGTTCAGCTGATTGAGCAGGGCGATGCCTATGTGGATTTGCAAAGCCCTGAAGAGATCCGTTTAAACCGTGGTAATTTCGTTGAGCCAGGTAAAAACTCGCCACAACGCGATGCAACGGTTGCAGAAAACCTGGAGCGTTTTGAGAAAATGCGCAGCGGTGAATATGCAGAAGGTCAGGCTGTATTACGTGCCAAGATCGATATGACTTCACCGAACGTGCATATGCGTGATCCGATTCTGTATCGTATCCTGCATTCTGAACACCATCAGACTGGCGATAAATGGAAAATTTATCCAATGTATGACTATGCGCATCCACTTTCTGATGCGATTGAAGGCATTACGCATTCACTGTGTACCCTGGAATTCCAGGATCACCGTCCGTTCTATGACTGGGTGGTGGCAAAAGTTAAATCACCATCCGTGCCACGTCAGTATGAATCGAGCCGGTTGAATGTGGACTATACCATCACCTCAAAACGCAAATTGCGTAAGCTGGTTGAAGGTGGTCATGTAAATGGTTGGGATGATCCACGTATGCCAACTGTAGTGGGTATGCGTCGTCGTGGTTTCACACCTGAAGGTCTACGTGATTTCTGTCAACGTGTCGGTGTGTCGAAGGTTGATGGCAGTATCGTCGATGTAGCCATGCTGGAATACTGTATTCGCCAGTCTCTGGAAAATACCGCAGCTCGTGGTATGGCGGTGTTAAATCCATTAAAAGTGACTTTAACCAACTTGCCAGCCGATATGGACCTGACCCATTCACGTCATCCGAATGTCGATATGGGCGAGCGCGTTATTCCATTGACGACTGAGCTGTATATTGACCGTAAAGACTTTGAAGAAGAGCCACCAAAAGGCTTTAAACGTTTGATTCCAGGTGGTGAAGTCCGTTTACGTCATGCCTATGTGATCAAATGCGACGAAGTCATTAAAGATGAAAATGGCGAAGTGGTTGAGCTGAAATGTTCGATTGATCCTGAAACTTTGGGTAAAAATCCTGAAGGTCGTAAGGTCAAAGGTGTGATTCACTGGGTATCTGCGACAAAAGGCGTTCCTGCAGAAGTGCGTATTTACGACCGTCTGTTTACGGAGTCTGATCCAGAAGTGGGTGATGACTTCTTGGCAAACCTGAACCCTGAATCATTAAAGGTGGTTCAGGCCGTGATTGAGCCTGCATTAGCGCAAGCTCAGCCGGAGGATCGTTTCCAGTTTGAGCGTGAAGGTTATTTCGTGGCAGATCAATATGATCATTCCAGCGAAAAACCGGTATTTAACCGTATTCTGGATCTTAAGGACAGCTTTAAACCAGGCAAATAAGCTGGTTTAAGTCAGAATGTAAAAAGCCCAACTCTGGTTGGGCTTTTTCAATACAGCAGGGAAAATTGCATGATTGTGCGTGATAAGAATAATAGTTTGGGGTTACTGTTTGCCTGGCAGGGAACGATTCTGCCCAAGGTGCTGCCCGCATTAATCTTGGTGGTTTTTATTTCCGCTTTGCTGGTGTATTTGAGTCAGGCGCATTTCGTGAGCCTTCCTGCTGTCCCGGCAATTGGTTTTACCATCTTTGGTGTCATTCTCTCGATTTTTTTAAGTTTTAGAAATACAGCCTGCTATGATCGCTGGTGGGAAGGTCGTAAGCTTTGGGGCGCGCTGATTGCCACCACGCGTCATTTATGCCGCGACAGCCATGTGCTAGATAATCAAACCCGTGAAATGTTGCTGTATCGCATGATGCTGTTTACCCATTTGTTACGTGACCGGTTGAGACAGCAAACGCCCAGTATTCAGGATTATCAGGCGACTACCGGTTTTGAACCTAAATCATTTGAGCAATTGCCCATGCAAATCAATCCATCACAATGGGTGCTGGAACAGATGCAAAAAGAGCTGGTACAGCAATATAAACAGGGTAAGATCAGCGATATTATTTATAACAACCTGAATCAGCANNNNGACATCATCAAAATGTAAACACGAACTTAAAATTTCTTGCTCACAAAAAATCATTGGCAGGCTGAGCTTTAAATTAACGATGTTTAAGATTGGTCAGGTCTGACACTTTAGTTTTAGCCTGATCTTGCAATTCACGGTATTGTTGCAAACGCAGATTGGCTTTATCTCTGAGCTTCTTCTTGATGTACAGCGCCAATGCGAAACTGGTGGTGGTCAGGGTCAGGAACATGCTGTTCATAAAACTCATCATCGAGCTGATATAACCAATCGTGGTCAGACGATTCATCATATAAATCACTTGCGGGCTGCTTTCTACGCCGGTAATGGCCCAGGTACACAAATGTTCGCAATTATTAATAATCAAATGATAGTTATTTTCATGCATTCTGGATCGCATGCGGCGCACCACTTTACGACCTTTATATTTTGCCGAGTCATAATGCTGCATATGAATCGGTTTGCCATGACTGAATTTTTCAATCGAGGTGATTTCAATGGGGCGTTTCTTGAATAAATGCGCAAAGCCGGAATAATGAATGACACGACCACGTCCGGCGTAAATCCCATGATGGGTATAACCGAAATGTTTAACCATAAGGTGTGCGCCTATGGGAAACCGTTTAGTCTGTTGCATATCAGAATTAAGCCATTTAAAAAGCATTGTCGTTTAATAGGAAGTGTACTGTGTTTTGCTAAATTAATCGATGCCTTGCCTGAGTTTCAGATCAGAATTGAAGAGTTATTAAGCCAAATTTAAAGGGATTTAAAGAAAGCAGAATTTAGAACATATTCTTCTGATAAAGGTTTTAAATAGCCTAAGCAAGCCTTAACATTTCTTCAAATCAAAGGGGATCAAATGAGTTGTTTAGAGTTTTCCTGCCTGATCTCTGAAGTTTTAAAGTTGGAGTTAATAAACTATGCTGAAATAGAGAAGACCAAACCCTTCAACTATAAACTTTCAAGCATAAAAAAGCACCTGACTACGCAAGTGCTTTCTTTATACGGCTGTAACCTTGGCCGATTACTGCAATGGCAAGTGCTGAAGTTCATTCAGTTCTTTACGGCTATAGCCGCGAGATACCAGAACCTTTTTAATTCCGATGATGATTTCTTCATCAGTGGCTTTAGAAAGTGCTTCAAGAAGCTGTTCATTTGTCTTGCAAGAGCAATCATTTTCAACACAAGCAATTTGATTCTTGTGTTCATTGTGTTGTTCATTAGAAAACAACTTTTGCCAAAAACTCATAGAGCCTTCATACAACAACCTAACATAGAGTGAAATATAGCCAATTAAATAAATAAAGCAATAGGACCTATGTGATAAAAGCAGCAGT
>DFCG01000023.1:0-372 GCA_002367455.1 Acinetobacter sp. UBA3060
TTAAATAAAGCCATAAACTTTCGTGTTTCCTAACCCTATATGTGATGACACATCACTTCAAATCTTGTTGTATGGTCATCACCTGATCACCACGTTTTATTTCGAGTTTGACCTGACCTTCACGTCGGGCCTGTTCCAGTAATTGTGCTTCGGTCTGTCCTTGGCTCAGCGTCTGACCATTTAAAGACAAGATCCGGTCGCCTGGTCTTAAACCCAGGCGATTACGCAATGCAGCCGGTGTGCGTGAAGTCACTTCATAACTACCATCTGCTGCACTCACCCCCATATTCTGTAAATACTGATCCTTGTTTTCCTGCATCTGCTGGATGGCTCGACCAATTTCATTCTGTGGCGAAGGCTGCTCAGGCATAC
>DFCG01000023.1:446-9511 GCA_002367455.1 Acinetobacter sp. UBA3060
TCAATATTTTTTAAATCATTCAGAGAAACTGCCATCAGTTCAAGCCTCCCATTAAGGGTTGGCGGGTACTGATCACATAGGTATCTAATCCGGCTTTACCTTCATAAGAAGGCGCATTCATTAAAAAGCGCTGGGTGAGCTGAATATCCAGCATCAGACTCGGATCAAGCTTGATATTCAGCATGCGTTGATCGCGACTATCCCGAACATCAACTAACAGCTGTCCGCTTTCATCTGCGAGTTTTCCAGTCATTGCGGGTACATTCATGCGTTCCTGACGCTGAGCAAAGGTATAAATCAGCTCACCACCCGCCCATTGCATTTGCCCATCCACCTGACTGAAACCCTGTTCTTTTTTATATTTAAAATCCAGATCTTTAAACTGAATCGCAGTACTCGGCCATTGCCAGTCTGCAAGTTTTTTTAGAGTTTCAGGCGCGATCTGCCCTTCAAGATTTTTGACAATCAAAGACTTATTCAGACCATAAGCCATGATCCCGGAAAGCTGGGTATTGCCGCTATGCAAATCCACATGTGCCCCAACCCGCAGCAACAGCAAATCCAGAGGCCGTACTTTCCAGTTCAGACTGCCCCGAAGATTGCCTTTTTTCCAGTCCGCACTTCCCTGCCAGATATTTCCGTTTACATTATGCAAAGTCTGGTTATTTTTATAAAATTTTGAAATTAACCAGGCCGCTGGCACTTGTAATACGACAAAAATAAAAAATGCAACAAGAGTAAGGATCAACCATCTTAAAGTTTTCGGTTTACTGCTCATCCCCACCACGACCAATCGCTCAAGTCCAAATCCCCATTTATAATTTTTCCCTTATACTCACACATTATGCACACTTTTCTGCCAACGCCAATTCATAGATATAAAAAAACCAAGCAGGTATGCTTGGTTTAATCATCTTAGACTGTCTGTATGACAGCCTAATGACCAGATCAAATGGAGGCCTAGATCAGAAAATCGTCCAGCTTTGCGCCTTTTTCCAATTCTGCCACTAACCAGCGCGGTTGTTTACCACGGCCAGTCCAGGTATCGTCCGGATTGCTTTTGCTACGGTAACGCGGCTCAACCGACTTACGTGATGATTTCTTACGTTTAGACGCACCAAATTCAAGTAACTGTTCAACTGTCATACCCACTTTCTCGGCAACTGCCAAGATTTGCTGATAAGCATCTTCAATCTCTTGATCTTTTTTTGAAGCAATCAGTGACTCTGCTTCTGCTTGTAAACGTTTTAACTCTTCTACTGATAAATGCGTAATATCTGGCATAATGCTCTCCGAAAAATAATATTATTCGTTTTGTTAAATAATAGCCCCATCATATTTATATTAAATAAAACATTCAATATAAAACCTTAAAGCAATAACAATAAAGTTTAAAAAAAATTACAAAATAAAATGCTTCATTCATTTTTAAATTTCATGTTGAACGCTTAATTCAAGTGCTTTGATTTTTTCGCGAATATGTTCCGGAATTTCTGTTTTCTGCATGGTCTTTTTATCGACACAGACAATCACTGCTTCTGAAGTAGCCACAATACTTTGCTGTTTTTCACTCCATAATAGATATTGCATTCTAACTGCACTATTTCGAATTTCTTCAATGCGTGCTGCCACTTTTAAATGATCAGGAAAAACCACAGGTTTTAAATAACGGCACTGATTTGAAGACACTACCGTAAATACCGGTTCATTATGTATATCTAATATCCCTAGATAAGCCAGACGCGCACTTTCGACATAACGGTAATACATGGCATTATTGACATGTCCAAAGGCATCCATATCACCCCATGCGACTGTTTGTTCATAAATAACTGGATATTGTTTTAATTCTGACATTATTATTCTCAAGTCTTAATTTCTATAAAGTTTACATTCGATTCAAATACTGCATTTAACTGCTGTAGCAAGTCCTCCCGATCTTGTAAGGCAGCTTTAATTCTTAAATAACTCATACGAATATCATCCGGATACAAGTCGAGTAGTTGCTGGGCTTGATCTGTATAGCCTGTGGCTTGCAATACATGCCATTTCGCAAAGCTTAAAACCGGTAATGCCGGATACTTGGCTTCCCAGTGCGAAATCTGTTGTGCAATCGCATTATAATCCGGGTTTTGACGCAATAACTGTTGNNAGCCATGTTTTTTTTACTTCTTGGTCTAAATGCCCATATTGGGTCGAACGTAAATATAACCAAGGAAATTGCATGGCAAATACCCCCCATAAGGATACAAGGCGCTGCTCATAGGCGGTTTTAACCTGTATTAACCAAGGTGATAATTCATGCTGATTTAAAAACTCCAAATGGGTAAGTGCTTGTTCACCTTGCTGTTGTGATAAATAAATTTCAATTCGTTGCAATTCTGCCAATTCAAATGCCATCGGACTAGACTGATTTAAAGCAGTTAATGCATGGGTATATTGCTGTTGCCCCCAAGATAAACGTGCATCAATAATATGTTTAAGTAAACCCGACTTGGTAAAAGACTGCTGAATAAAATCCCGCTGATCCTGCGCAGCATTTAATAACCAGATCACAGCCAATTGTTCATAAGGGTGCAAGAGGGAAAAACTAAAGACCGTTTCAGTTTTACGCTGTTCACGGCTGCGATACTGCTTGATGGCATACCAGATGCAATGCATCAGAAAACTTACACTGACCAAGGATGCGGCCAAAAACCAGAGGGTAGTTTGTAACTGCCACTCGCGCCAATACAGATAGACATAGCCAGCCCCATGTCCATAACTCAGGATACTCAGTCCCGCAATGCCAAGTAAGCAGACAAATAAATAGGCCAGCAGAATCTGTTTCATAAGCAATTAGCCCACTAGGGTGCGTGTGTTTAATAATGGAATCGGAGTAATCGGGGTGGCCCTGATTTGATTCAATTGCTGAATCCATTTTTGGCTCTGTGCATCCGGCAATTGCTCCAAGACTTCAATCACGGCATTCAGTGCTTGCTGAAAAGCGACGGATTGGTCTTTTTGCAAGGTATTTTGTGCGATGAGCAAGCGCAACTGGGCCTCTTTCAGTACCAGATGCCGTTGCATCAAGACTGTGCTTGGCTGATCTGCGGATTCAATCTGAATCCAGCGCTGCCAGAAAGAGCGTTGAGTTTCTGGACGCTGACGATGTGGTGTCTGAATTTCTTTTTCAATTTCAGCATCCATCTGCACCAAGAGTTCTTTTACTTTATTTTGCTGCACTAATCGACTATTCACGAATTTTTTCAGCATGTCCTGATCTTTCGCAATCACTTGCTGCAAACTGCTGACCAAGGCAGGCGCTAAAATATAATCATCCAGCTCATTAGATAACTGAGTTAATTTCTCAATCGCAGTGGCGTATTGTTGCTGTTGCAGTGCAAATTCGATCAGATCCAGATGTTGCTGCACCAAGACAATATCATTTTGCGGTGCATCAGTTGCCGCTTCATTTACTGACGCTTTCGCTGAAGTAGCTCCAGCACTTTCCTGCTGAGCAGAAATCTGGCGTTTTAAAGCCACAAACTGATCATTGAGATTGGCATTTTGCTGCTGTAACTGATTGATGCTTTGATTGAATTCAGTCTGTGCTGTATTCAGAACATGAAGGTCGTAGCTGAGCTTGACCAGCCATGACAAACTTAAGATGAACAATACAATGAATAGTTTCTTCATGCGTTCCCTAATATCAGCCCCATTTTCTGCAAGATCGTATTTGCGTCTAAATCATCGATTTTTACGAATTGAAAACTTGCCTGATGCTGCTGTTGATATTCCCCAAGAATAGTGGCCAAACGTGGCCCCAAAACCAAATAACAGACGTGCTGCATGAACTCTGCATCATCCTGCATAAGTGCCAGCCAGTTTAACCAGCTTGCCTCACTGGTGATCAGCACTGCAAAACGCTGCTGTGTCTTAAGCAGCGCCAAATTCTCTGCCAAAATCGTTGCCGTCGTTTCAGGACATTGCCGCCGGTACAAAATAAAGTTTAAAACTTTAATATTGCTGGCACGTAAATGATCCATCATAAATTGACGACCACCTTCTCCGCGCCAGAAAGCCACACCTGAACCAGAAGCCAGTTGCTTCAACACAGGCAATTGCAGCATGCCTTCCGAAGTTTCGACCTCAGGCACATGACTATGAATGCCATAGCTCGCCAGTGCCTGTTCAGTGGCTTTTCCCACTGACACCCAATGCACCTGCGCCAAGGCCGAGAGCTTAATACCCGCCTGTTGTAAATATTGCATGCCAATCTGAGCGGCCGTCGGACTGACCACCACAATAATCTGTGCCTGCTCCAGCTGCTGATACAAAATCGACAGCTCATCGGAATAAGGCATGGCATGCAGTTCGAGCAAGGGCAATTCCAGAACAGACACCTGTGCTGCCTGTAACTGCTGGGTCAAGCCTGCAGCACGATCACTGGGGCGAGTATTAATCAATAACATCAGTGTGAATAGAGTGCTTTCAGCAACTCGCCAGCACCTTGATCAAGCAAGTCTTTTGCCAGCTCTACACCCAATGGCTCCGCATCTGCTATTTTGCCAGTATGCTGTGCACGAAGTAAAATTGTTCCATCGACACTGCCTACACGACCTTCGATTGAAATCACACCCTCTTTGAGCGTGGCATAACCGGCAATTGGTACCTGACAACCGCCTTCCAGATAGGCATTGAAGGCACGTTCGGCACGTACGCACGCATCCGTGTCTGCATGCAGGAGTGGCTGAATCAAGTCCAGGACCGTCTGATCATGAGTACGGCATTCTAAGCCTAATGCACCTTGCCCCACGGCCGGCAGACTGACTTCAGGCGTCAGAGTATGACGAATACGTTCTGCCAGACCCAAACGTTTTAAACCGGCACTGGCCAGAATAATCGCATCATACTGACCTGCATCCAGTTTGGACAAACGTGTGCCGACATTACCGCGTAAGTCGATAATGTGCAGATCCGGACGCTGTTTTAAAATCTGGGTTTTACGGCGCAAGCTTGAGGTTCCCACTTTGGCGCCTTGTGGCAATTCCTCAAAACTAGTGTAGGTATTCGACACAAAGGCATCCAGTGGGTCTTCACGTTCACAGATTACCGCCAAACTCAGACCTTCGGGCAAGGCCATTGGGACATCTTTCATGGAATGCACAGCCAGATCTGCACGACCATCCAGTAAAGCGGCTTCTAATTCTTTTACAAACAGTCCTTTTCCACCAATTTTAGCCAGTGGTGTATCTAGAATTTTATCGCCCTGTGTAACAAAAGTGACTAACTCGACCTGCAAACCAGCGTGCAAATCTTGTAGGCGCGCACGGATATGTTCCGCTTGCCAAAGCGCAAGTGGACTTTGTCGAGTTGCAATTTTTAGGGTCTTCATAAATTTCAATAACAGTAAATGAGAACAATAGTCTAAACTTAACCTGCTCACTTGAAAATGCAAGTGAATTTATACAAGTTTCAACTGAATGCTCTCATTCATCCCCTGCTAAAGCTTTTGAATCCGATCTCGTAAAAACGGTAAATGTCGCCGACTAACCGCCAAACGATCGTCCAGCTCACGACAACGTACCTGATACTGACCAGAACTCACCACTTCCAGACCATCCAGATAATGCACCGAGATCAAGGCATTACGATGAATCCGGATAAACTGGTTCCCAAACTCCTGCTCTAACTCCTTTAAGGTTTCATCAATCAATACACTGCCGTTTTTATGACGCACAGTGACATATTTCTGATCCGCCAGAAAATAATAGATATTTTCAACTGGCACCAATTCGACACCACGATAGGTCTTTGCCGCAATCTGCTGGCGGCTGATATTGATTTCGTCCATATTTTCTTTTTGTTTTAGTTGGCTCATTTGAGCTTGGGTAAGTTTAGTTAAGTGCTCTAAAACCTGTGCCAATTCCTGTTGCATCACCGGTTTAAGTAAGTAGCCTTCGGCATTTGATTTAAATGCATCCAGCGCATGTTGGTCATAGGCCGTACAAAAGACAATGGCCGGCATTGGATCCAGTTGACGCAAATGTTGCGCACAAGCCAGTCCGTTCATTTCAGGCATTTGAATATCTAATAGGATGACATCGGGTTCGTATTGGTGAGCCAGATCAATCGCTTGACGGCCATGGCTTGCTGTCGCCACCACATCATGCCCCAGTTGAGAGACCAAACGTGATAAACGCTCGACGGCCAAAGGCTCATCATCACAAATCAGGATGTCCATTTCTCCTCCTTACCCAGTTAACATCATCAGATGAATGATAAAGCTAACTGCGATTTCTTTGATTTATTTTTATTTATATTGATATCGCACTACCGTCGTAAACATCCCTTCGCCGGCAAAGGTTTGAAAAGTCACACTGGGTCCATAATAAGCTTGCAGACGCTGTCTGACATTTTCTATTGCAATACCATGTCCCTTTTTTAAAGTTTTATTATCCTGTGCATAAGGGTTCGTTATGATGATATTAATTTGATTTTGCAATATTTCAACCAATATGCTTATGGTACTCTTTGTAAGAATTTTTTCAACTCCATGGAAAATACTATTTTCTAGCAAGGGTTGTAAAGTTAATAATGGAATTTGAACTTGTGAGTATAAGTCTTTGTTTTCTAACTTCCATTCGACCTGCAAACGCTCACCTAGACGGATCTGCTCAATCTCCAGATAGCGCTGGCACAGATCAATTTCCTCCTGCAGGCTGACCAGTTTTAATTCCTGAAAACTGGCACGAAATAACCGTGACAAATTCAGCAGCATGTGCTCGGCTTTATCCGGATTGATACTGATCAGGCTGATCACACTGTTCATGCTGTTAAACAAAAAATGCGGCTGAATCCGTGCCTGCATGGCCTGAATCCTAGCATTCAACTCACTATGCTGCTGCTGCTCCCATTGCTCACGCAAATAAAGATAGCGAAAACAGAAAGTTCCCAGCAAAATTCCCAGACTTAAATGGAGTCCGACCCGATCCAGCGCAATCGCCAGGTTTAAATCCTGAAAATTAAAATTCTGTCCAAAATATATCAAGATATTCAGGTTCACCGTAGTGAGCAGTACAATTGCCTGTAACAGCAGAAATCCAGAAATCAAAGCCAGTTTGATTCCCATACGTTGAAAGGCTTGATGGAACAGCTCGACCAGTGCTGCAAAACATAACAGTACCCAGTTGATATACAGGATATATTGCAGCAGGTGCATTCCATTCAAAGCCTGCCAGGATTGCGCTTCTGCAAGCGCCAGAATCATGGCCAGAATATTGCCGCCAGCAAACAGTTCCAGCAAATAGCGTAGATTGCCGATCTGGCTAAAAAAATAGGAATTTTGCGTCTGTTCGTTTATCGATGTAAAAGATTGAGCAGATGTGACTTCGGCAATGGGCTTTGAATTTGTTATACTCTTTTTCGTTCTACTGCTTTTAATCTGATTGAGCCGACATGACCACATCTTCTAATTCCTCTAATCCATCACACGCCCAGACTTCGGGTATGTGGGGCGGTCGTTTCTCTGAAGCGACTGATGCTTTTGTTGCTGAATTTACAGCATCTGTTCAATTTGACCAACGTTTTTATAAACAAGATATTGCAGGCTCGATTGCCCATGCAACCATGCTGGCAAAAGTAGGCGTACTGACCACGCAAGAACGCGATGACATTATTGAAGGTCTGACAGCGATTCAAGCCGATATTGAAGCAGGCAACTTTGAATGGCGCATTGATTTAGAAGATGTCCACATGAACATTGAGTCACGCCTGACTCAACGTATCGGCATTACTGGCAAGAAACTGCATACCGGTCGTAGCCGTAATGACCAGGTGGCTACAGATATCCGTCTTTATGTACGCGATGAAATCGATAGCATCCTGGAATTACTGAAAAAATTACAAAAAGGTATTTTAAGCTTAGCGGCTAAAAACACCGACACCATCATGCCAGGCTTCACCCACTTGCAAACCGCTCAGCCAGTGACTTTTGGTCATCATCTAATGGCTTGGTTTGAAATGCTGGTACGCGATTCAGAACGTCTGATTGATTGCCGTAAGCGTGTCAACCGTATGCCGCTTGGTTCTGCTGCACTTGCAGGTACTACTTATCCAATCGACCGTACTTATACTGCTGAACTGCTAGGTTTTGAAGCTGTTGCTGAAAACTCGCTGGATGCAGTATCGGATCGTGACTTTGCGATTGAATTTAATGCCGCTGCATCTTTAATTATGATGCATTTATCACGTATGTCTGAAGAACTGATTCTATGGACATCTGCACAGTTCAAATTCGTGAATATTCCAGATCGCTTCTGTACTGGCTCTTCAATCATGCCGCAGAAGAAAAATCCGGATGTGCCTGAACTGGTACGTGGTAAAACCGGCCGTGTCTATGGCGATTTGATGAGCCTGCTGACTTTAATGAAAGGCCAGCCACTCGCCTATAACAAAGACAATCAGGAAGATAAAGAGCCATTGTTCGATGCGATCGATACAGTTCGTGGTTCACTCATGGCATTTGCTGACATGATTCCTGCACTGGTTCCAAACATTGCTGAAATGCGCGAAGCAGCGCTGCGTGGTTTCTCAACTGCGACTGACCTAGCTGATTACCTGGTGAAAAACGGCGTTGCATTCCGTGATGCGCACGAGATTGTAGGTAAAGCGGTTGCACTCGGTGTACAAGAATCTAAAGACCTGTCTGAATTGACACTCGAACAACTGCAACAGTTCTCTGACCTGATTCAAGCAGACGTATTTGAAAAAGCCCTAACTCTTGAAGCTTCGGTGAATGCCCGTAATCACATTGGTGGCACCGCGCCTGCTCAAGTGAAAGCAGCCATTGAGCGTGCACATGCGCGTTTGGAACAACTTTACGCATAATTTTGGAGTATGGATATGTCTCGACAAGTTTTTTGCCGTAAGTATCAGGCGGACATGGAAGGTTTAGACTTTGCTCCATTCCCAGGGCCAAAGGGTCAGGAATTGTTTGACACCGTGTCTAAACAGGCTTGGCAAGAATGGCTAAAACACCAGACTACGCTAATTAATGAAAAGCGTTTGAACGTGTTTGAAGC
>DFCG01000052.1:0-13284 GCA_002367455.1 Acinetobacter sp. UBA3060
CCACGTCGTGAAGGTGGTTTCGGTGATCGTCCAGCGCGTTCATTCGGTGATGACCGTCCAAAGCGTGATTTCGGTGATCGTCCAGTACGTCGCAACTTTGATGACAAGCCACGTGGTGAACGTTCGTTCGGTGGTGAAGATCGTCCACGTCGTAAATTTAACGACTAATTCAGTCGCTAGATGAAGATAAAAAACCGGTAGAAATACCGGTTTTTTTATGCATTGAGTTTTTTGCTTTTTAACGTAAAATGTCTACTAAATCATGTTTTGTCAGGGTTATGATAATTATTAACATGAAAAGCTTAACTCTTCGATCTCAATTGATAGAGGTGTATATGCCATATATCGCATTGACTTTGATTTTATGTAATATTATCTATTATTTATACAGTCTTTTTAATTAATCAATGTACCTGGCTCAAGCTTAAGTGCATATTTTTATTACAAAAAATACTAAATAATCCATTGTTGTCATTTTTTATGATATTAAACCACCTTTTTCAACTGCTAACATTTTGAACTTCGTTCCTTTATAGTATGCATGCTGAAAAAATGCAGGAATAAACTCAGCTATGAAAAATCAAACAGCGCGAGATACTCAATCTCTGATTGAAGTCAAGAATCTGAGCTTCAAGCGGGGTGAGCGCGTGATTTATGACGACGTGAGTTTAAGTATTCGTCGTGGGCAGATTACCGCCATTATGGGACCATCCGGTACTGGTAAAACCACTTTATTAAGGTTGATTGGTGGGCAGCTGGTTCCTGAGCACGGTCAGGTTTTACTGGACGGCAAAGATATTGCCACGATGTCACGTTCCGAACTTTTTTCAGCACGTGCACGGATGGGTATGTTGTTTCAGAGCGGTGCTTTGTTTACCGATATGAGCGTGTATGAAAATGTCGCATTTCCGATTCGAGCACATACTAAATTGCCGGAACATCTGATTAAGGAAATCGTGGCACTGAAGCTGGAATCAGTCGGTTTACGTGGTGCAGAACAGATGATGCCGTCTGAACTATCCGGTGGTATGAACCGACGCGTGGCTTTGGCCCGTGCGATTGCGCTGGATCCTGAGCTGATCATGTACGATGAACCCTTTGCCGGACAAGATCCGATTGTGATGGGCGTTTTGACTCGTCTGATCCGTTCATTACGTGAAGCACTGGACTTAACCACAATTATTGTCTCGCATGATGTTGCAGAAACTTTATCAATTGCAGACTACATCTATGTGGTGGCAGAAGGCAAAATTCAGGGCGAGGGCACACCGGCAGAGCTGAAAGCGCATCCGTCTGCTTTTGTACAGCAATTTCTGACCGGTTCGGTAGAAGGTCCAGTGGATTATCAGTTTAGTCATCAAGCTTATTTAAGTGATGAGGTTCGTTCATGAATGCAATTGCCGCATTAGGTAGACGCGTTATTGAACGTGTACAGGGGATTGGGGTCGCGGCCCTGATGCTGTTGCAGATTTTATTTTCCATGCCGACCTGGCTTGGCGTAAAGCTGTTTATTTATCAGATGTATCGGGTTGGGGTATTGTCCCTGCTGATTATTGTGGTTTCTGGCCTGTTTATTGGTGCCGTGCTTGGTTTGCAGATGTTTAGCATCTTGTCGACCTTTGGTAGTGAGTCGATGCTAGGAACGGCGGTCGCGTTGACCTTGCTGCGTGAACTGGCACCTGTGGTCGCTGCTTTGCTATTTGCAGGACGTGCCGGTTCAGCCTTGACTGCGGAAATTGGCCTGATGAAAGCTACTGAACAATTGTCCAGTATGGAAATGATCGGTGTCGATCCATTGAAGCGGGTGATTTCGCCGCGTCTTTGGGCAGGGATTT
This sequence comes from Acinetobacter sp. UBA3060, assembly GCA_002367455.1. GTDB lineage: Bacteria > Pseudomonadota > Gammaproteobacteria > Pseudomonadales > Moraxellaceae > Acinetobacter. The sequence continues at coordinate 1,836 of DFCG01000052.1, forward strand.
TTAGCTTGCCAATGCTTTCCGTCATCTTTGCCGCAGTTGGCATTATGGGCGGTAAAATGGTCGGGGTAGATTTCCTGGGTGCCGATGAAGGCGCTTATTGGAGCGGCATGGAAAGCAGCGTGCAATTCTATAAAGATGTCTTGAATGGCACCATTATTAAAAGTTTTGTATTCGCATTAATTTGTACTTGGATTGCGGTGTACCAAGGCTATGCCTGTGTCCCGACATCGGAAGGTATTGCAACTTCTACAACGCGTACAGTCGTGTATTCTTCACTGTGCGTTTTAGGCTTTGACTTTGTGTTGACTGCGGTCATGTTCGGAGGTGTTTAATGAAATCACGTACTAGTGAGCTGGCCGTTGGTGTTTTTGTTATTTTGTTTGGTATTGCCTTATTTTTCCTAGCAATGCGTGTCAGTGGTCTGGTCGGACACAATATTTCCGACAGCTATAAAATGACAGCGACTTTTGAAAATGTAAATGGGATNNCGTCTGGCGACCGTGCATATGACCCTGGATGGCTCATTGACCTCGTTTAATGCTGAACAGTTAAAGCAGGTTCAGCAGGAAGCACTGGAAGAGTTACGTTATAGTTCGGACTATACTGCGGCTGCACCTGCGCAACAAAAAGACATGGAAAAACAACTGTTAGATAACATGAACTCCATCACCAATATTGATGAGGATGCTTATATTATGGTAGCGACCAATGGGTTATTGGGTGAAAAATACCTGAAAATTATTCCAGGTGGTGGTCTGAACTATTTGAAACGCGGTGATCAGATTGCCAATACCCAAGGCACCATGGAAATTGAAGATTTAGTGACGAAGTTCATTACTGGCGGTGCCGGTAAATCGTCAGATAGTCAAGAAACTGCCCCAGAACAGGCGACAGTTTCAGAATCGACTGATGCAGAACCTGCATTTGTTGAATAATAGATTGAGGAGATTTCAGTGAAGACTTTAGTAAAACAAACGCTTGCAGCAAGCATTCTTTCAACAATGGTTGCTGGTACAGTGTTTGCTGCACCGTCTGAAGCACCACCTGCTTTTATTAAAAAAGTGGCAGATGGTTTGATTGAGCGCCTCAAAGCCGATAATGCAAAATTGCAGAACAATCCGGCGCTGGTCAAAGCGATTGTCCGCCAGAATTTGGATCCATTCATTGATTCACAGTCTTTCACGCGTATTGTGATGGGGACTTATGCGACGAACCAGTATAGTACTGCTGCACAGCGCGCGCAGTTTGAAAAGAATTTCCGTGAAACGCTCATTGAAAATTATGGTTCTGCATTTTCCAAGTTTAGTAATCAGACCTATAGCGTGCGTCCATACAAGGCCAGCAACAGCAAAAACCCTGTTGTAACCATCGACTTTAATAATAAAGGCGAGAAAATTCCGGTAGCGTTTCAGCTGGTGGACAAAGGCTCACAATGGAAAATCCGCAACATCAACGTATCGGGTATCGATCTAGGTTTGCAATTCCGTAACCAGTTTGCTGCGACAGTAAAACGTAATGGCGGTAATATAGATAAAGCTATTGCTAACTTCAAACCGGATGCAGAAGCTGCAATCGACAAGAACAAGAAATAATCAGATAGGTGAGCCGTGATTGTATTCAAGGATCAGGAATTGCAGGTTTCAGGCAAAATTGACTATGCCAATGCGCAGGACTATTACCTAAATGGTCTGCGTGTGGTTCANNAGCACCGAAAGGTGCTTTTTTATTGTTGATACATTTTAAAAGTAAATTCCTTCCTTTATCAAAAGGAGGTTAGGAAGGATTAAAATATGACCTCACCCTAACCCTCTCCTAAAAGGAGAGGGAACTTCATCTCTAAATTTATGGAGAGAAATGATATTTTTAAAAACTACTATCTCAATAAATATTGGAAGTCCTCTCTCCCTATGGGAGAGAGTTAGAGAGAGGGTTAAGAAATTAAATCCACTTCTTCCATCTAAAGTAAATCAATGGCCCGATTAAAAAGCCGATCAAAATAATACTGACCATAATGAAGCTCATGGTGCCTTGTGCAAAAGGCAGAACTTCGGTATTCATGCCATAAATACTGGCAATGAGCATCGGCGGTGCAAGCATACTTGGCAGAATCGAGAATCGACGAATTGTATCGTTCTGTTCCGTGTTAATGAATCCGGACGTGGTATCGAGCAGGAAGCGCACTTTCTGGAACAGAAAGGCATCATGTTCAACCAGCGAGCGTACATCTTCACTGAGTTCTCGGATATCCGCATCATAAATATGACTGCCTAAGGCGCGTGGACGAGACAGGAAAGTCAGAACACGACGTAAATCGATCAGACAGAGCTGCGCTTTACCGAGCATATCTTCCAGTTGAGCTAGTCGGGTAATCATGTCATCCAGATCAAGAATCTGCTCACGATGGCGGTTATTCAACACTTCAGTTGAATATTTCTCTAAATCTTTATGTACATCTTCCAGAATATCGGCCAGCTCATCCAGTTTGGCTTCGAGCAGGCCCAATAAAATCCAGGTCGGATCTTTATAATCGATTTCATAATCATTGCGGCGCGCACGGGCACGGAAGGCACGAAAAGCCACCAGCTTTTCGCCACGCAAGGTAAAAAGACGGTCCTTATGCAGAATGAATGCTACGGTTTGTACCGTCGCCAGCATGCTGGATTCATCTTCGTTTTCATTCTCGACCTGATAGTTTTTATTTTTGGTTAAAAAATAGGTGCTGATATGCAAAATACCGTCATCATCACGGTAAAATCGGGCACTCGAGGAAATATCTTCCAGCGATTTTAAGGTCGGTAAGTTTTGCGCATAGGCATCTAGAATCCATTGCTGCTCTTCTTGTGAAGGTGCAATCAGATCAAGCCATACTAAATCTGGATGCAGGTCGAAATCACCATTAATCGTGATATCTTCTAAGCTACCGCGCTCTGTGGCGTAAAAGGCTTCAAGCATGCTGTCTTTTCTCCCTGGCGCAGTATGTGAATTGGAATGGGTGTATTTTAGACAAGGAATTGAATAAAAACACTGATATTAAGCAGTTATTTTTGGAAAAAGTGCGCTTGCAGCGATTTCGTACAATATAGCGTCAATTGGAGAGTGAAATGATGAATTCTATTGCAATTTTTTGTGGTTCAGCACTGGGCTCGGATCCTCTCTATGCCCAGATTGCCGAAAAGGTTGGCCAAACCTTGGCAGCAAGGCATCAGACGCTGGTCTATGGCGGTGGTCGTTCTGGCTTGATGGGAATTATCGCTGATAGTGCTTTGGCTGCTGGTGGCAAGGTGATTGGCGTAATTCCAAGACAGCTGGTCAATCGTGAGCTGGCGCATCCGCATATTACCGAGCTATTTGTGGTCGATAATATGCATGAACGTAAAACCCGCATGTCGGAACTGGCACAGGGATTTATTGCCATTCCGGGTGGTGCTGGAACCCTGGAAGAAATTTTTGAACAATGGACCTGGGCACAGTTGGGAATTCATAAAAAGCCTTGTGCTTTTTTAAATGTAGATGGTTTTTACGATGATTTACTCAAATTTATCCATATGACGACTGAGAAAGGTTTTACCAAAGCGCGCTTTAGCGATGCTTTAATTGTGAGTGATAATCTGGATGATATTTTGCGCCAGTTTGAAAGTTATCAGCCGCCTGAAGCGAAATGGGGTATGGTCGATCAGACCGATCTTGTAAAATAAGCTGTCCACAGCATGATTTGTAGAAAATAAATGAAAGTGATTACGGTGGCTGCAGCCATTATTTTAAATGAAGCGCAGCAACTGCTGGTAGTTCGTAAAAAAGGGACGTCCTGCTTTATGCAGGTTGGTGGCAAGCTGGAGCCAAATGAAGCACCAGAAGCAACGATGTTGCGTGAAATTCAGGAAGAAATTGGCACACAGGCACAGATTCAGCAATTCATTGGGCGTTTTGAAACCAAGACGGCGAATGAACCAGATCATCAACTGGTGAGTTATGTCTATTGGGTAAGTCTGGATCAAGCACCAAAAATTGAAGCGGAAATTGCCGAAATGAAATGGGTCGATCTGGATGAAAAAGAGCTACGACTCGCACCCTTGACCACTGAAATTGTGATTCCTTGGGTGAAGTCGCAGTTACTCGCCCAAGCTTAAATTTTCAGATTTGAGCACCTGCCAGACAGGCTGCATAAACTTTTTGACAGCCCAGTTGTTCAAGTGTTTGGCTCAGTGCTCGAATCGAGCTGCCGGTCGTCACCACATCATCAATAATCAGCACCCGACGGTAACGCAGCTTGGAAATGGTACTGATCTGGAATTGTGATTGGATGTCTTCAATCCGCTCCAGCCGGCTTAGGCCCTTTTGCGAGTGTTGTTTCATTCGTCGAACAGGTTGCCAGATGGGTACATTCAACTGTTTTGCCACATGTTTGGCCAGCACTAGAGATTGATTATAACCGCGCTCAGCCAGACGCTCATTCGAGATCGGCATCGGTACTATCGCACTGACTTTAGGTAGGTCTAAACTTAACAGCACACCTGCCAGTAAATTTTGCAAATGCAGCTTCTGTTCATATTTAAACAGTTGAATCAGCCGGTCCATCGGGTAAGCATAGTCGCAGGCAATCTGGAACTGCATTTCCTGCCGTTGAATGGTTTGATGTGCCCAGGGTAATTGTCGCCAGCAATCTTCACAGACTGAATGAATGGACTGATGATCGGTCAGACAGAGCTGGCAGGGCTGTAAGCGGGTCAGCCAGGATTTTCCATGTTGCAGTAATTTAAACATAGGCATAGCGCGGTGCTTCCGGTAGCCAGCGTTGCAATAATGCTTCGGCCTGATCGGGATAATCCTTGAGCATCTGCTGAGCCACATAATGTGCCTGATTGAGCAGGTGATCATCACGTTCAAGTTTGGCCACACGGAAATTCATGTCCCCGGTCTGTTTGGTCCCGAGCAGCTCACCCGGGCCACGTAACTCCAGATCTTTCTCGGCAATCATAAAACCATCATTGGTTTCGCGCATGATTCTTAAACGTTCCTGACCATTTTGCGAAAGTGGATGCTTATACAGCAGGGCACAGAAGCTGGCTTTGGCGCCACGACCGACCCGGCCACGTAGCTGATGCAATTGAGATAGACCTAGACGCTCGGCATTTTCAATCACCATAATGGAGGCATTGGGTACATCGACGCCGACTTCGATCACGGTGGTGGCAATCAGGAGCTGTAATTCATTATTTTTAAACTGCTGCATTACCGCCTGTTTTTCATCGGCTTTCATCTTGCCATGTACCAGTCCGATATTCAGCGCAGGAAAGCGCTCGCGAATTTCGGCAAAGGTCGCTTCTGCGGCCTGAGCATCCAGGGTTTCGGACTGTTCTACCAGTGTACACACCCAATATGCCTGCTTACCTTCAGCACAGTTGCTGGCAATCCGTTGCAAGACTTCTTCGCGTCGATCTAATGGAATGGTCACGGTCTGAATCGGGGTACGGCCCGGCGGCAGCTCGTCAATCACCGAGGTATCCAGATCACCATAGGCAGACATGGCCAGTGTGCGGGGAATCGGAGTCGCAGTCATCACCAGTTGATGCGGAGACATACCATCTAGCCCTTTATTTCTGAGTGCAAGGCGCTGATCCACACCAAAGCGGTGCTGTTCATCAATAATCACCAGACCCAGTTTGGCAAACTCGACATTTTCCTGAAACAGGGCATGCGTTCCGATCACCAGATGGGCGCTGCCATCCCGAATCACCTGTTCCGCTGCGGCGCGAGCTTTACCTTTTTGCTTGCCGGAAAGCCAGGCCACATTTAAGCCCAAAGGCTCAAACCAGCGTTTAAAATTCAGATAATGCTGCTCGGCCAGAATCTCGGTCGGTGCCATCAATGCAACTTGCCAGCCTTCTTCCAGTGCATGGCAAGCTGCGACACCAGCCACCAGGGTTTTACCCGCGCCGACATCGCCTTGCACCAGACGCAACATCGGTTTATTGCTTTTTAAATCCTGCACGATTTCTCTGGATACACGTTTTTGCGCACCGGTCATTTCAAAAGACAGACTGGCTAAGAGCTGTTTGGCATAGGTTTTACTGGGCGCAAATGAAGGCGCTTCGACTTGCTGAATAAAGGCCCGACGTGTCAATAAACTGATCTGATGCGCTACCAGTTCTTCAAAGATCAGGCGCTGCTGTGCAGGATGTGAGCCTTGTGCTAGTTGCAGCATATTGGCATTGACTGGCGGGTGATGGATATATTCCAGTGCCTGTTTCAGTGCATAACCATTGCTAAATTTTGCTGGCAGTAGTTCAGGCAGATGGTCGCTGTATTGAGCCAAGGCCTGCTGAATATAATCCCGTATTTTTGGCTGGGTCAGACCTTCAGTCGCAGGGTAAATCGCCGTGAGCTGGGTTTGAGGTAAAGGTGTGTTCTCAGTAATGACTTGCAGTTCGGGATGATACATTTCCAGACCGCGCGCACCGACCCGCACTTCACCAAAAATTCTTAAACGGTTACCCAGTTTGCAGCGGTCAGTAATACCTTTATAGATATGATAAAAACGTAAAGTAACCTTGCCAAAATCATCATCCAGCAGCACAGCCATNNCTGCGTCCCACGCTCAATTGATTCATGGGAATGATCGTGCTACGGTCTTCATAGTCACGTGGTAGATGAAAAAGCAAATCATCAGTATTGAAGATATTTAGTTTTTCGAGTAATGAAGCGGCGGCATTGCCAACGCCTTGTAACTGATGGACTGCAGCCATGTCCCCTCAACCAGATTTGTGATTCGGTGCTCAATGCATATTTTATTTACCGGTTATGGTAAAACATCCCGACGTGTGGCTAAACAACTATTTGAGCAAGGTCATCAAATTAGCACAATTAGCCAGAGTCCCAAAACAGATTCATTCGCAACTCATCTGATTCAGGATGTGCATAAACTGGATTTAACAGCAGTTACACCGATTGACTGGGTCTATGTATTACTTAGTCCAAAACAAAGTACGGTTGAAGGCTATCAGCAAACCTATCTGGATTCTGTTCAGCCTATTGTGGCTGCCTTGAAACAGCATCCGGTGAAACAGATTGTGGTGGTGTCATCCACCCGGGTCTATGGGCAAAATTCCGGTGAAATCGTAGATGACGAAACTGAAATTCACCCGAATGATGCTCAGAGCAAAATCTTGCAGCAGATGGAGCAGGCTTATTTCACTGCTTATCCTGAGAAATGTACCATCATTCGTCCAAGTGGGATTTATGGAGCATCGGTAGAACGCCTACAAAAAATGGCCGCCTCGATGTTGAGATATCCGAATCTGCACTGGTCCAACCGGATTCATATTGAAGATTTATCACGTTTCTTGTCACATATGATTCACGTGGAACATCCGGAATCTTCTTATATTGTGACCGATAACCAGCCAAAATTATTGCATGAAATATTGCAATGGTTCCAACAGCAGCTGGGACTTCCTTTGTTGCAAGTAGAAAGTGAGCAGGTGACAGGTAAGAAACTTTATGCGACTCGAATGCAGAAAATGGGATTTGAGTTAGAGCATCCAGATTGTTATGAGGATTATTTGGAGTTGATGGAAAAATAATCTTTAGCCCCTTCTTTTAAAAGAGGAACATTCCTCCTTTTCTCGAAGGGGAGAGGGAGGATTAAATTCCCTCTCCTTTTAGGAGAGGTGGAGAATTTTTTGAACATTTTTCTCATCTCCCTTGCGAAGCAGTGCTTTTCACCGCGGAGGGAGAAGGAGCTTAGGGGCTTAAATAATCTTACTTCTTCTTCCGCTTCGCGCGTTTCTTGGCTTGTTCAGCCGCAACTGCATCCAAAGCTTCTTTCAGTTCTTCATCCGTAAAGTCGGTGATGTGGTGCAGCATTTGTAGCTTCACTTCATCCAGTACCAAATCTGCATATTGAGCCACATTGGTTAGCTGCTCATCAAAGACAATCGCATTGTCTTCATTGGTACACAGATAACCTTTTTGGGTTAAGACTTTAATAAAGCTCTGGAACAGGGCTTTGTCGAAGAACTCAGGTGAGTTGAACTCATATAGCACAGACAGGCGTTGACCAACCAGGTAACTGAGCTCTTCGACCTGACGGGTCGAGATATTGCCAGAACCACGTTGGGTAATCAGTGCCAAAGTCATGTAATAACGTTCCAGACTTTGAGTCACGGGTGCAGCCAGAACTTCGAGCTGATGATGCGCTTCCGTATTCGGTGCAGGTGCAATCAGGTTTTCGCCATCTTGCGTGATCAGTTTCAAGGCAATTAAGCTATCAATATGGGCATTGACCTGATTTTGAATCTCGTCTTCATGCCATTTTAAGAACAGTTCGGCTTTAAGGAATGGGTACAGGGTACTGCTGATATTCACGACATCATGACGGCGAATGGTACCGTTATGTTCAACCAAAGCTGCAATCAAAGAAGGCAGTACAAAGGTGTGCACAATATTATTACGGAAATAGGTCAGCAGAACTGCCTGATTATCTTCAATGGCAATGATATCGCCCAGTACATGCTTGACCCGCTTGATCAGTTTCAGCTTCATCGCATAGGCAATTATTTCTTTGCCTGACAGCGGTGTAACCTGCATGCGTTCATCATAAGGCAGGGCGGTGAGCAAGGTGCGATAGGTATCCAGCTGTTTGATACAGATTTCTTCATCCAGCGTATGTTTTGGCGTGGCCAGCAAGATTAAAGATAATAACGATACCGGATTGATCACGACTGCACTGTTAATATTTTCCAGAATAGCCTGTGCAGAGCTATTCACCGCGTCAGAAACCGCTTGTGGAACCGGATCATCGTTCTTTTCGATCTTGATATTTTCTGCACCATGCTGTTTCAGGATATCATCCAGAAATACCGGTTTACCAAAGTTCAGGTGCACCTTGCCAAAAATACGTTCAATCTTGCGCAGGGTTTTCAAAATACCAAAAATAGACTCGGCTTCTTTTGGCTTACCACTCATCTCACCGACATAGGTACCACCTTCCATTAGGCGTTCATAGCCGATATAGGTCGGTACAAATACAATCGGTTTGGACTTGCCACGTAAATGACCATGCACGGTCATTGCCAGCATCCCGGTTTTTGGCGGTAGCAAACGACCGGTACGTGAACGGCCACCTTCAATAAAATATTCTAGCGGGGTATTACGTGACAGGACGCTATACAGATATTCTTTAAACACCGTAGTATAGAGCGCGTTGCCGCGGAAAGTACGGCGAATAAAGAAAGCGCCACCACCACGTAAAATCTGACCGACAAAAGGCATATTGAGGTTATCGCCCGCAGCAATATACGGCACCATCAAGCCACGGCGATAGATCACATAAGACAATAATAAATAGTCAATGTGACTGCGGTGACATGGGGTATAGACAATTTCATAATCCTTGGCCAATTCACGCACGGTACTGAAATTATGGACTTCTACGCCGTCATAAAGCTGGGTCCATAAGCGGGTCAGCGCTTTATCGGCAAAACGTACAGTAGAATGAGAATAATCGGAAACGATTTCGTTCAGATAACCGATGGCACGACGTTCAGATTCCAGCATCGAGATTTTGCTACGAATACTGTCATTGCGAATCGCTGCCTGTACATCGGGTGATTTGATCAGACCGTGCATGACATTGCGACGGTCAGACAGATCCGGTCCAAGAATCACTTCGCGCTGACCATCCAGATAATCATTTAAAGTGCTGACAATATAAGTCGCCGGCGCTGAATTTGGATGCGTCTCTTTGGCAAAGTTAATCAAGGTGCGTAAAGACTGCGGTTCATGAAACTCTAAATAAGACTGGCGACCATGCAGGCCGATATTGACCAGTTGCTTGACCCGGCTTGGTGTAGACCAGGTATCGGTAAATAATAACTTAAACCAGGAATCTTCTTTCTCCGGTTCACGTCCCCAAAGTACTGTTACCGGTACCAGTTCGACATCCAGTTCAGGATGCTGTTCCAGGATTTCAATCAGGCGTAACAGGCGCGGCGGGAAAGCATGCGGTGGTGAGCTGAGCAGATTATTTTCATCATGATGCTGTAAAAACAGTACTGATGCTTTTTCCTTACTGTTACCGAGTTGCATTGGATCAAGTGCAGCCGGCAATTTTAAGCGGCGCGTTTCTGCATCGACAACCAGTGCATTACTACGTGAATGGTTCTGTAAAACGTAGCAGACCAGTTTCTGCGATTCTGCTGCAGTCTGATCAGATTTAGATGCTGTCACTTCACTTGGTACTTCCCCAAGAACATGAGGGGTAACCACAAGATCAAGTAACTTACTTGAAAGCTTGCGATACATTTGACCAAAGCCATTCTTGGACATAGCTGCTCCTAATTTTACTGACCAAAACCACAGGACTTCTGAGGGAATTTATTTTGCGGGTTTCTAAAGCGAAACAATATATCTTTTTTTAACAACTTCAACAGAAGTGCTTCAATTTTAGCGTGAAAGCAGGTGCTTTTCCTAGTCACTTATGACATCAGTATGACAGAACAGTCATGCAAACTTTAGAGTTTCGGTCTGATTTTGTGGCAGAATATTCCAGATCAATTATTTAGATCCTTTTTTCCATTTTGGGATATCTCCAATATTAGATAGGTTGCTTATGAATGCCTTAACACAGGAACTGGTCGAGCTGCTCAGCTTAGAAAAGTTAGAAGAAAACATTTTCCGGGGAATCAGCCGGAATCTGGTGGGCAAGCGCGTGTTCGGTGGGCAGGTTTTAGGGCAGGCACTACGCGCCGCGTCTTATACCACAGACCGTCCAGCACATTCATTACATGCCTATTTTCTGTTTGGCGGGGATGTCAATGCACCGATTATTTATGAAGTGGATCGTATCCGTGACGGCAAGAGCTTTGTCAGCCGTCAGGTGCGCGCTATTCAGCATGGCCGTACCATTTTCATGTGTATGGTGTCTTTCGCGCATCAGGAAGAAGGGCTAAATTACCAGATTTCAGAGCCTGAATATCCACCGGCAGAAAGCCTGAAAAATGAAGCGGAACTGATCAAACAGATTATTGAGTTTATTCCGGAAAATGTCCGTGCATCTTTCACTCGTGATCGTCATGTGGAAATTCGTCCGGTCAATCCGCAAAATCCATTCCAGCCTCAACCTGAAGCACCGTCTTATGCGCACTATATCCGTACGCATGACCGTATTGCTGCAGAAGTCGATCAGATCTCCTTGCATCAGGCTATTGCTGCTTTCTATTCTGATTTTACCTTGATGACCACAGCGCTTCGTCCACATGGTCTGAGCTATATCTCGCCAAGTTTGCAATGTGCCAGTATTGACCATGCCATGTACTTCCATAAACCGTTCCGTGCGGATGAGTGGATGCTTTACGATATGGATGCCACCCAAAGCGCCAGTTCGCGCGGCCTGAATTTTGGCCGGATGTGGCAGAACGGCGAGCTGGTCTGCAGTACCTCTCAGGAAGGC
>DFCG01000115.1:0-8682 GCA_002367455.1 Acinetobacter sp. UBA3060
AAGTGGTTTCTACTTTTTTTACTATGCGATTGTTGGGGCATTCATGCCTTTTTGGAGTCTGTATCTTGAAGATCAAGGCTTCAATTATCAGGAAATCGGGATTTTATCTTCTATTGCGATTGTTACCCGATTCTTTGCGCCGTTGATCTGGGGTTGGATTGCAGATAAATCCGGTAAACGCATGTTGCTGGTGCGTATTGCCACCTGGATGGAAGCCTGTATCTGGTTCATGATTTTTATTATTCCCAATAGCTTTCAATCTGTAGCTTTACTGATGCTGATTTTCAGTTTCTTTCAGAATGCCATTCTGGCACAGTTTGAAGGCGTGACTTTGTTCTGGCTCGGAGAAAAAAGAGCAGAACTGTATGGCAAAGTACGAAAATGGGGATCTGTCGGCTTTATTATCGGTGTATTCGGCTTGGGCGCCGTCTTTGAAATTATGAGCATCGGCATGTTGCCAGTCTTGTTGCTGTGTATTTCATTTCTGGCTTTTCTCTGGTCATTTACCATTAAAGAGCCCACGACGGCACCTACCGCCCAGAAACAGCTCGAGCCCCTATGGCCAATATTCAAACGCCCAGTGGTGTATAGTTTTTTCCTGATCGAATTGATTCTGCTATTTTCACACGCGCCGTTTTATAGTTTTTATAGCAATTATCTCAGTCAGGCGGGATTTAGCACCAGCCAGATTGGGCTGCTCTGGTCAGTCGGGGTCATTGCGGAAATCATCATGTTTGCCTATGCGACGTTCTTTCTGACACGCTGGTCATGGCGCCATCTGGTCACGTTATGCTTATTGATGACCGGATTAAGATGGTTCATCGTCGGGGTCTTTCCTACTTCATTCATGGCACAGTTTTTTGCTCAAACGATTCACGCTTTAAGTTTTGGTTTATTTCATATGATCGCGATGCGGGTGATTTTTCAGAACTTCTCTGCAGGGCAGCAAGGGCGTGGACAAGCGCTATATAGCACGATGTGGGGCATTGGTGTGGCGAGTGGCAGTATTCTGGCCGGCCATTATTGGGATCAAGTCGGCGGCACATCTATTTTTATCGCTGCTGCAGCATTGACCTTGCTTGGCTTGTTACTGATTTTCGGATTGCCAAATAAAGTCGAACTGCAAAAACAGGCTTGAAAATATTATCTCAACATTAAATACGGATTTTGGCGTATTGCCCAAACCACGGTTGTGCCTGCTCCAATTGGGCTGCCAGTTGTAGTAGCAGATCCTCACGGGCAAATGGTGCAATAAACTGTGAACCGAGCGGCAGGTTTTGTTCATTCCAGTACAGCGGTACAGACATCGCCGGGAGTCCGGTAATATTGGCCAGTTGCGTGAAAGGCACCCATTTCAGATTTTCTTTCACAATCTGGTCGACCAGTTTACCTTGCGCCAGCAAATGTGCTTTATTTAGTTTCAATAAAGCTTTAAGAATCGGTTTCTGCCAGTTTGGTGTTTTGACCTCACCATTTTTTGGCGCCACTGTCGCCGTTGCAGGCGTCAGGTACAGATCATAATTATCAAAGAAATGATTCATCTGGGTTACATATTGACCCCAGTTATTCAGGTTCTGGATATAATCAATCGCGCTGGTTTTGGCCCCAAAAGCTGCCAGCGCTAAAGAGTCCAGTTCAAAATCATTCGATCTAGACGGATAGCCTTTCTGAATTTCATCCAGCATAAATGAAAACTGGCTAAACCAGGTGGTAATAAAATCCTTGGCCAGTTGCATGCCATCAATGGCTGGGCGGTCTTCGACCACTTCATGGCCCAAAGATTCTAGCAATTTGGCTGTTTGTTCAATGGCTTTAATGGCATCCTGGGAAACAGGTGTGCCAATCGTAGAATAAGTGCTAAACGCAATTTTCAGTTTTTTTGGCGGTTGCTGAATCACATCCAGATAATGATGCTGTGGACGCTGAATCTTAAACAGTGAACTATGATCTTCACCATGGGTGGCATCCAGCATTGCAGCACTATCCCGTACCGTTTTGGTCAGTACATGCTGAATCGCGGCGCCATGCATGGCTTCACTCATTTGTGGTCCCCAAGGCGTGCGGCCACGACTCGGTTTCAGGCCAAACAGGCCGCAATAGGAAGCGGGGATACGTATCGAGCCGCCACCATCACCAGCACCCGCAATTGGTACAATTCCGGCAGCCACGGCAGAAGCGGAACCACCGGACGAGCCGCCGCTATTATGCTGTAAATTCCACGGATTTTTACAGCTGCCCCAAGCATCTGGTTCAGTAATACCTTTAATCCCAAATTCAGGAGTATTGGTACGTCCAAAAGTCACAATCCCGGCTTTTTCCCAGCGATTGACAATCTCGGCATTGGTCTCGGCGATATAACCAATCCGTTTTAAGCCCTGACAACCATAAGAAGTTGGATAACCGGCATATTCCTGAAACAGGTCTTTAACCAGAAAAGGCACACCGGCAAAAGGTCCGGACAGATTTTGCTGGCTCCGTTTCAATGCATGCTCATGCATCGGAATAATAATTGCATTTAGCTCGGGATTGGCAATTGAGCTACGCTCTAGTGCAGCAGATAAAAGTTCACTTGAATGTACTTGTTTATTGGCGACCAGATCAGCCAGTCCTAAACCGTCATATTGCAGATATTCTTCAAATTTCATTGCCATTCCCTAGTGTTGCTGCTTCAAGGTTGTAGATCATTTAGGCTCAAGATGCAAGCACCACCTGATTTCGGCCACGATGTTTGGCCTGATACAAGGCTTGATCTGCAATATTGATCAGGTTTTGCAGGTCTTGGGCCTGCGGTTCATTTTGATGAGTGATGCCCACACTCACGGTAATATACAGGGGCGAGCCATCTGATTGATAAATCGGGGTTTTGTCCACCAGATCACGAATCCGTTCTGCAATAAGACGTGCTTCTGATGGTTCGGTATTCCAGAGTAGCAGCACAAATTCTTCGCCACCGATCCGTGCAAACAGATCTTGAGCACGTAAATTATTACGTACAATCTGCGCAAAGTGTTGCAGGACTTTATCACCGACATGATGGCCAAAATCATCGTTCAGACGTTTGAAATGATCAATATCCAGCATGATGACCGAAAATTCCATTCTGTTGGCATATTGCAGTAAATATTCACCTTTCTGAAAGAAAAAATGACGGTTCATGGTGCGGGTCAGACTGTCATGATTGGCCAGATAGAGAACCCGTTTAAACAGCTCATTGCGGTTTTGACTAATAATACAAAGAATAAGCGGCGATAAGGCCAGCATAAACAGCCCGATCCGGAGCGAAATATAAATCGTAGAATCTGCCAAGGTGTCATGCGTTGTGGCATAAAACCGCGTCAGGCTGTAATAGGTCAGGATAATCACAAAAGCGTTGATCATGGTCATGGTAAACAGGCGATAGGTCAACGCAGCCCAGATCAGTGCAGCCAGAGGGTAGAGCATTGCACCCGGGCCTGCAAAAATATTGGTAATGATGACACAGGCCACGACTGAAGATGCAGGTAAAAAATAGCTGAAGTAATTACGTTTTTGACGACGGTTTTTAAATAAGTACTGCATGTCTTTTATTCTTGGGAATGCCAAGATTAAAGGAAGAAACACAATATAATTCACCATTTCACCGGTCCACCACAGACCAAAATCAATCCATAAATTTTCTTTGGTCATGAATGAATTGGGTAGATTGGGCAAGGTGAGAACTGCAAAAGCCGCACTGGCCAGACAGCCGGCAAAAGCGAAGATGCCAAATAAATGAACGAAGGTATAACCGGTATTATAGTATTTGTAATTAATCTTGAAATATCGAATAAAAAATATCGAGACAATAGTGCTGATCAGATTAGACAGGGTAAGAAACAGGCTTTGTAATAGGCTGTTTCCGGTGACCAGATCTGCAAACATAAAAGCACTGAATGCACCGAGCCAACCTCCCAGATTATTTAAATGTGGAAAGCGTAAGAACAGGGCTAACAAGGCAGCATTGGCCGGCCACAATAAGGCCAGGTACTCAATCGGTCTGGTTGCGATCCCAATAAAACAACAGACTAAAACAGCGAAAACAATGACAAAATAAGCATAGGTTTCATGATTTAATTGTTGTTCTGTTATTCGAGCTAATTGCAAATTTAAAATCCTATTCAAATTTTTAAGTGTGAATGATCACTTTGTTCAGCAACTAAGTTTGACCCAAAATATAATTTTATTGTTTGATTAATCTGTTATTAATACGAACTATTAAGATTCTTATATACGAAATATATACAAAAAAAGTCAGAAAGGAAATCCATCTTTTTAAACAATGTGATAAATAATTTCTGACTCTGTATTGAAATTGCGTTAGAGCGGGACACGATCCCAAAAAATATGATAATTTAGAATCAATTGTTAACAAGATGCCGGTAAATATGAAAAAAATATGTCTTAGCCTTATCTTACTCATGAGCTCACCTTGGCTAATGGCGACAGAAAATAAAAAACCAGCAAATGCTCCTGCTAAAGCTGCTGAAATCCCAAATACATTTACTGTGAAAACCCGTCCGGAAATTGTCGGATTGTGGGGAATGGAAATCCCGAATAATAAAAAATGTATCGAATATTATAATTTTAAAGGCAATAATAATGTGGTGATTAAAAGTGGTGACGAGTGGACGTCAGGGCTGTATGACTATCAGCCGGCACAGGATCCTTCGCAGCAGATTCCAGCGCTGATTCTGCAAGTAAAATACGACAATAATGAAAAAGACTGTTCAGGCAATCAAGTGGATCAGTCTGGTGAAATTTCGCAGTATTTTGTCAAATGGCAAAACCCTTATACCATTAACTTCTGTGCCAATGAAAAAGCCGAGCAATGTTTTGCCGTGCTCAGACGCGTATTGCCTTAAATTGCAAACAATAAAAAACCGCTGAATGACAGCGGTTTTTTTATGAGCTTTGATTTAAGCTTTGTCTTCAGCACCTTCAAGCTGCTTTAACAAATGTTTTTCCAGATAATGAATATCCATTGCCTGTTTGCAGAAGTTTTTATCCTGAAGGATTAAATCTTTATGCAAAGGAATATTGGTTTTAACGCCAGTCAAAATCATTTCTTCCAAAGCATTTCTCATTCGAGAAATAGAAGTTTCACGATCCTTACCATGCGAAATCAGTTTGGCAATCATCGAATCATAATACGGTGGAATGCTGTAGCCTGGATAAACATGCGAATCTAAACGGATACCTGCGCCGCCTGGTGCATAGAAGTTGTCAATCTTGCCTGGTGAAGGCAGGAAGGTCGATGGATCTTCTGCGTTGATACGGCACTCAATCGCATGTCCTAAAACCTTGACGTCTTCTTGCTGAATATCGAGACCTAAGCCGCCAGCAATACGCAATTGCTGTTCGATAATATCGATCCCCGTGACCATTTCAGTCACCGGATGCTCAACCTGAACACGCGTATTCATTTCAATGAAGAAGAACTCATCATCTTCAAACAGGAATTCGAATGTACCTGCACCACGATATTGCATCANNACCGTATCATCACCAAACCACATTTCCGCATCACGCTGTGCAGCCTGAACAGATTCCAGCAGGGTATCGACATTTTCTACGATACGCATACCACGACCACCACCGCCAGAAGCAGCTTTTACAATCAGTGGAAAACCGATCTCTTTCGCTTCAGCCATCGCATTGTGAATCGTTACAGCATGGTCGCAGCCTGGTACTGTTGGTACACCAGCTTTTTTCATGGCAATAATGGCAGAAACCTTGTTCCCCATTAAACGAATATGTTCCGGACGTGGACCAATAAAGATAAAACCAGAATTTTCTACGATTTCTGCAAACTCTGCATTTTCAGCGAGGAATCCATAACCAGGATGGATGGCATCTGCGCCGGTAATTTCAGCAGCGGTAATAATCGCAGGAATATTCAGGTAGCTGTCACTGCTCGCACCAGGGCCGATACATACTGCTTCATCACAGAAACGTAAATGCATCAGGTCCTTGTCTGCGTCAGAATAGACACCTACAGTTTTGATCCCTAAAGTTCTGCAAGCACGGGTGATGCGTAACGCAATTTCACCACGGTTTGCAATTAAAACTTTTTGCAACATTATAAATCCCCGGGGTGATTAAGCGCGGTAGCGGAAAAGTGGTTGACCGAATTGAATCACTTCACCATTTTTCACCAGAATTTCTTCAATCACACCGCTTTGAGTTGCTTCAATCGGGTTCATGATTTTCATTGCTTCGATAATACCGAGCGTATCGCCTGCAGAAACGGTCTGGCCAACTTTAACAAATGTCGGTTCACCTGGGCTTGGTGCTGCATAGAACACGCCGACCATTGGTGAAGTTTCAACTGCGCCACGAGGAGATTTTGCTGCTGGCGCTTCGGCTGCTGGTGCAGGCATAGCAGGAACAGCTGCTGCAACCACTGGATTACGACGAGTTAATGCAATCGACTGATCGCCTTCTTTAACTTCGATCGCCTGTAAGTCAGATTCAATCATCAAGTCGATGAGTTTCTTGATTTTACGGATATCCATGAGACAGTATTCCTAATTAAGATTGTGTAGAAGGTTGTATTTTTTCAATGATATAGTCGAGGGCAGCAGCATAGCCTTTTGCACCTAGACCACAAATCACGCCGATGGCTTTATCGGACAAGTACGAATGATGTCGGAATGCCTCACGTGCATGCACATTAGACAGATGGACTTCAATGAAAGGAATGGCAACGCCAAGAAGGGCATCGCGAACCGCAACAGAGGTATGAGTCAATGCTGCCGGATTAATAATGATATATTGAACGCCGTCTTGCTGAGCTTGATGAATTCGGTCAACAATGGCACCTTCCCAGTTGCTTTGGAACGTTTCGAGTTGTAATGTGGCCTTTTGAGCCTGAGTAATCAGTTGCTGGTTAATATCGTCAAGACTAAGGTGACCATAAACTTCCGGTTCGCGCTTCCCAAGCAAGTTTAAATTCGGTCCATGAATAACCAAAATGGTCGAACTCATCCAGCATGCTCCAATTAAAAAGTATCGGGGTTTGTTTGCAAGATGTCTGCAAACTCTGCTTATTATTGCATGATTTTCTACATTACTATTTATAATTTCTTTGAATTAACGTAGAAAGCATATAGCAAACAGTGGCGCTATAATGAAAACTTTGCAGAGATTTGGCAATGTTAAAAAATTACAATTCGCTGGGTATTCAGATTATTTTCATTGTAAACCCAATTGGCAAAAACAGTTAATATCCTTTATGTAACTGTATCTTCATGTTAACGCTAAATTCTTCCTTTTAGTGATATTTTTAGTTTTGAGCAAGAGTTGTCTGGCTGATTTTACCGCAATGTTCGACTTCTAGAGCATAGAAAACGCTTTACATTCTGACTTTAGAGTTGTGCTGATTATCCTCTTTATATATAAGCTATCGACCGATTCTCAAAACGTGATGAAAATTTAAAAATATAAGATAAGACAATATGTTAATGATGTTTTCTCTTATTTTACTTGGATTTTTCTAGGTCTGTTTTTCCAATAGATTGGAATTAGTTACATCACTTTCAATTCAAGTATTCATGACAGACACTGCACAAGAATGTACTTCATCTTCCAGATATAAAGGTTGAATCTCAGCAGGTTTAAGATAAAACGCTCGACCTATATGCTTCATGTGTATAGATGGGCGAAGTGACGAATGTGTTCATCTTCAAGTCTTCTATATAGTGAAGCCATTAATTGCCTAACGCTTAGATAGTGGCAAAAACGCATACATTTGTTGCAATTTTGCGCACCATCATCTTTTCAAGAAAAGTTTAAAAGTATTGAAGAGCGTAATGATTGAACTAAATAGGCCTGATTGAAGCGGAATACGAGCTTAAAGTAAAATTTGCTCTATAGTTGCCTCATCTAAATTAACTTCTTGAGCTAATCTTTATATAATCATGCGATCCATCTCAAACAAGACTTTCTATGACCCCTGCATGCAAACTATTAAAAGCCAATAAAATCGAATACAGCATTCATGAATATGAACATGATGCCAATGCCAAAAGTTTCGGGCTAGAAGCTGCTGAAAAATTAGGGCTTTCGGTGGAAGAAGTCTTTAAAACTTTATTAGTCACGGATGATAAACAGTATTTTGTTGCTATATTGCCGGTACATCATCAACTCAATCTGAAAAAAGTAGCCCAGGCCGTAGGATGCAAAAAACTCCAGATGGCAGATCCTAAACATGCAGAACGCTTGACCGGCTATCTGGTTGGCGGAATCAGTCCCATTGGTCAAAAGAAACGATTAAAAACGGTGATTGATGCCACCGCAGAACAGTTGGATAAGATCTATGTCAGTGGCGGTAAAAGAGGCTTGGATATTGGATTAAAGCCGGCTGATCTTGCCAAAGTGCTCAATGCACAGTTTGTCGATGTGCTGGATACATAAGATCGAAGCACGATGATCACCTAAATTTATAGAACCTGAAGTGATAGATTTAAAATAGCTGCATATTTTTTTGGTCGGAAATAACAGTAAATCATTTTATACGTTTGTATATTAGATAAGTTAAAACACAGCCGGACTGTGTACACAACAAGGAATGAAAACAAAAATATAAATTATTATGCGGAGCATAATGGATGCAAATTCAAAATAAAAAATGGCCACGGTTCTGTCTGACATTATCTGCGATGG